>NZ_VTQF01000001.1:0-114714 GCF_008763935.1 Streptococcus mitis | reverse complement strand
CCATTTGGAAGTTTCTTAGTCTCTACGAAGCGGTAACCTGGGATATCTTTCTTAGGTTGTTCGCCGTCTTCTGTTGGATAGTTTGGAATTTCGTTTCCGTCTTTATCCTTGTGACTTGTCTTAACTTTCTCATAAATGTGCTCTGTATCGCCGTTTGGAAGTTTCTTAGTCTCTACGAAGCGGTAACCTGGAATATCTTTCTTAGGAGTTGTACCTTCCTCAGTAGTTGTTCCTGGAATTACATTACCATCTTTATCTTTGTGAGTTGTTGTCACTTTTTCATAGATATGTTTTGCATTTCCTTTTTCGTCGATTTCAGTTTTAACTACTTTATATCCTGGGATATCTTTAGATGGTTTAGTTCCGTCTTCTGTTGGTGAAAGAGGGTTACCGTCTTTATCAACATGTGAAGTATCTGGATGTACTGTTGGAGTGTACTTAGCTGTTACTGGTGTACCGTTCTTATCTACACGTTTAACTGTTACACCTTTAGCTTTTCCTACGAAGTCAGGTTCTGGTGTGAAGGTTACTTTACCGTTTTCATCGATAGTGTATGTTCCTTCACCTGGTACTTTCTTCTCAGTTGTGCCATCGTCAAATGTTGGTTTAACAGTTTCATCGATTTCAACTGGAACTTCCTTACCGTTGATTGTAACTTTACCACCTTCAAATGTTGGTGTTCCTGATTGAGTTTGTCCTTTAGGACCTTCTGATTCAGAATCTTTTGAGGTTGGAGTTACTGGAACGACTACTGGAGTGTACTTAGCTGTGATTGGTGTTCCATTTTTGTCAACACGTTTAACTGTTACACCTGTTGCTTGACCAGTGAATGTTTTCTCTGGTGTGAAGGTTACTTTACCGTTCTCGTCGATTGTGTAAGTTCCTTCGCCTGGTACTTTCTTCTCAGTTGTGCCATCGTCAAATGTTGGTTTTACAGTTTCATCGATTTCAACAGTTTTTTCTTTACCGTTTACAGTTACTTTTCCACCTTCAAATGTTGGTGTTCCTTCTTGAATTGCACCTTGAACATTTGTAGTGATAACATCTGAACTTGTTGGTGTTGCTGGTTTTACAACTGGTGTGTACTTAGCTGTTACTGGTGTGCCGTTCTTATCTTCGCGTTGAACTGTGACACCAGTTCCCTTACCTGTGAAGTTCTTCGCTGGTGTAAAGGTAACTGTTCCGTCAGGAGCTACTGTGTATGTTCCTTCGCCTTCGATGGTTACTGAATCAACTGGATTTCCTGTTTTTGGATCAACCAATTTAGCTGGTTTATCTTCATTGATTTCAACAGTTTTCTCTTTACCATCGATTGTTACTGTTCCACCCTTGAATTCAGGTTTACCTGTTTGAGTTGAACCTTGAACATCTTCTGTTACAGCGTCTGTTCCTGTTGGTGTTACTGGTTTAACTTCTGGTGTGTAGGTTGCTTTAGCTGGAGTTCCGTTCTTATCTTGACGAACTACTTCAACACCTTTAGCTACACCTGTGAATTTTGGTTCTGGCTTGAAGGTTACTGTGCCGTCTGGAGCTACTGTATATGTTCCTTCGCCTTCAACAGTTAATGAATCTACTTTATCTCCAGTCTTAGGATCTACCAATTTAGCTGGTACTGTATCGTCCATTTCTACAGTTTTCTCTTCACCGTTAACCATAGCTGTTCCGCCTTGGAATTCTGGTTTACCAGTTTGAGTTGCACCTTGAACATCAACAGTTTTAGCAGGTTCTGCTTCTGGTTGTGCAGGAATGATTGATGGAGTATAAGTTGTTGAAACTTTAGTTCCATTTGTGTCCTCTGCTTGAACATTAGCTGGTGTTACTTTACCAGTGTATGATTTTTCTGTTGGTGTGAAGGTTACTTCTCCTGTTGCTGGATCGATTGAGTAAGTACCTACTGGCGTTACTCCGTCTTCAGCATAAGCTGGAGTTGTTTGTCCTGCTGAAACTTCATTTCCTTCTTTATCTAGAAGTTTGTATGAATTCTCTTTAATTGGAGCAATGTTGTCTCCAGGAACGAATGAAGGTGTTCCTTTTTGAGTGTCACCTTGGATAGCTTCTGATTTAGCTGCTTCTGCTGTTGGTGTTACAGGAGTAATCTTCGGTGTGTAAGTTGTTTCTACAGCTGTTCCATTTTTATCTTTAGCTTGAACGCGTACTGGTTGTACATCTCCTGAATATGTTTTATCTGTTGGCTCGAATACTGCAACAGCTTTTCCATCTACAGTTTTAAGAGTATATTTACCAATTACGTTTCCTTCTGGATCTTTAGCTGGTACCTCTTTAGCTGGTTTTCCATCTTCATCTAGAAGTGTGTAAGTATCTGGATCGATTTTTACAGATTTCTCTTTACCGTCAATCGTTGTCTTACCAGCTTCAAATGAAACTGTGCTTTCTTGAGTTTTACCTTGTACATCTGTTGTTGTAGCTGGCGTAGATGTTGGAGTTACTCCTACAATTGTTGGTGTATAAGTTGTTGATACTTTTGTTCCATTTTCGTCTTCAGCTTGAACTTTAGCTGGTTGAACTTTACCAACATAAGTCTTATCAGTTGGTGTGAAGGTTACTTTGTTAGTAGCTGGATCAATTGTGTATTCACCAACCTTTTTACCATTCTCATCTAATGCATCGACTGGCCCATTTGCTTCTGTTCCATCTGCATTCAACAATTTAGCTGAGTTTGCTTTGATTGGAACTGATTTCTTCTCACCACCAATTGTTGTTTCACCTGGTGCGAATGATACTGTTCCTTCTTGTGTTTCACCTTGTACTCCTGCTGATTCATCTGGAGTTGCTGTTGGTGTTACACCTACGATAGATGGTGTGTAAGTTGTAGAAACTTTTGTTCCATTCTTATCTTCAGCTTGAACTTTAGCTGGTTGTACTTTACCAGTGTAAGATTTGTCTGTTGGTTTGAAGGTTACTTCTCCTGTCGCTGGGTCAACAGTGTATTCACCAACCTTTTTACCTTTTTCATCTAAAGCATCTACTGGTCCATTTGCTTCTGTTCCATCTGCATTAAGAAGTTTTACAGAGTTTTCTTTAATTGGTACTTCTGTATTTCCTTCTGTAAATGTTGGTGTTCCTTTTTGAATTTCACCTTGAACACCAGTTGAAGTAGATGGTGCTGCTGTTGGGGTTACACCTGTTACAGTTGGTGTGTACTTAGCAGTAGCAGTAGCTGTTGCAGGTTGACCATTTTTGTCTTGACCTACTGGTGCTGTTAATGATACATCAATGCCTTTAGCAGTTCCTGTAAATTGTGGTTCTGGAGTGAATGTTACCGCTCCAGTTGTTGGATCAATTGTATAAGTTCCTTCACCTTTTACAGTTACAGTTTTTTCATCTGTTGGTGCTCCAGTCGCTGGATCTACCAATTTAGCTGGATATTGTTCACTTGGTGTTACTGCATCTGGTGCAGTTCCGTCACCATCTTTATCTACATTGATTGAGAATTTAGGTGTTTTAGTTTGTGGTTTTCCTTGGATATCTGTTGATTCTTCAGGTTTTCCAACAATTTCTTTTGGAGTTACTGTTGGGATGTAACGACCATCCATAGAACCTTTAGCTGCCAATCCAGTTAATTGAACTTGTTCACTTACTAGGTTTAGTTGGTCTTTGGCATCTCCTTCACCACCGACGATTTGACGTCCCTCATTACCCCAACCAGTGGTATTACCGTTGATATCAGTACGACGGATGGTGATACCATCTGCTGTTCCTACAAAGTTTGCTTCTGGGATAAATTCTACATCTACATTTGCACCATTATCAGTAATCTTGTATTTACCTTGCCCTGGTACTACATAGTATCCATCTACTAGGTCAGCATCTGTTACTAATGTACCATCTGGTTTAACGATTTGTGATTTAACTGTCGTATCAATAGCATTGTCTTTATCAAAATCATAGTTCTTTTGACCGTATGCATTAAATGCTACAGTAGATGTTTGAGTAGCACCTTGTACATCTGTAGTTTCTTTTTTAGTTCCACGTGGTGGAATTGTTTGTTGAATTTGGAAATCTTCTACTTCCCCTGAGTAGGCAATTCCAGTCGCTTCCTTAACGTCAGCTTTGTCGTATGCAATACGTAAACGAGTAGCTAATTTTGTAGCACTTGTGTCCACGTTTTGGTAATTGTTTGTCCAAGTTAGTGTAACTTTTCCATCTTGTGTTACTTCAGTAACCCCTGCAGCTTCACCTTCATCGAATTTACCATTGTTGTTAAAGTCAATCCAACCGTTAACGTAAGCTTTAGCTTCTCCGTCTAGGTGGGCATCGAAGGTCATTGAGTAAGTTCCATCATTAACTTTTTTAAGTTTGTAGTTATCGTTTGGAGCTACTTGGTCACCAAGTAATTGACGAGCGCCTTCATCCGCATCACCGATACCATTGATATCATCGTATACAAATGCAGTTGTTTTGTTAATTGGAGTTGTACGAACGTCAACATCAGCTGGAACAGAACCTAGGTATGGTTGTTTTTGTCCATCAGACTTAGAAATTGAGTGGGCTACGCGTCCGTATGAAGCTGGAGCATCCCCTTCATCTAGAACCATGAAGCCTAGCATAGATCCTTGTTGACCTGCAGAAAAGATGTACATTCCGATGTTTTTAGCATTACGTGTCATGACTAATGGAGTAGAGAATCCTGATTCACGGTGAGTTGATACCGGTCCGAAAACTTGTGTTCCTAATCCATCTGTGTGGTATTTGCCATCTTCTGCTTTCATCGCAATAACCGTATCTGATGTCACTGTTGTATTGAAGAATCCTGCAGCTTTATCGGCTTTGAATTTGTCAAATGCAGGTTTAGGACCGTTTTCTTCTACTGTGTATACTACTCCAAACTGTTTACCTTCAGCATTTTGACCATGTCCCGCTGAAGCCAATGTTCTTTTCTCGTATGTTACCGCAGTATATGAACGAGCTGTTTCTTGATTTGTGACAGTTGAGTTTGACAACTCTGTTACTAATTCAAATCCATCCCCATCCGTTTTGTAAATTTCAACTTCAGATGAACCTGCTTCTTCCCCTGTTAAGAATACAACGTTCGAAGGCACTTCTTTTCCGTTTAAAGTAGATTTAACAGAGAATTCCACCCCTACGTTAGCTCCATCTTTAACTGATTGGATAACTGTTCTACCTTTAGTATCCATTCCATTTGTTTTTGCAACAGAGTAACCTCCTTGAGTTACTACTTTTAATTCAGCTGGAGTTCCATCTTTGTACTCATTAACAGCATTAGCATCATATCCTGCTCCACCACGTTTTTTATACTCATCCGTTGAGTTAAATGGTGCCAATTTAGTAACTGTTAAGGTTACAACATATCCAGGTGAAATTTCTTGAGTGAATTTTGTTCCCACTTGAAGTTTATCACCTGCACCAAGATTTTCAATTTTCGCTTTCGGATTTGAAATGTCAAACCACTTGATTTGTTTTGTCAGACGTCCTGTGTTCTTATCTGCATACTTCTTCCAGTGGTTGATTTGCTCTTCTTCTGAAAGCGGTGGAGTCGTAACTGTATCAGCAACATCTGCTAAGTTGACAGAAAACTTGCCATCACGCCCAATACCTGCATTTTTCAATTCATTGTAAACTGCAAGAATAGATTCGTTGAGGCGCTCCAATTGAGCATCTACTTGCTCTTTTGTGACACTCTTATCTGCCAAAAGTGTTTTTGTTTCAGTAAGAACGGCTTGGTTTTTAGCGACAGCTGCTGCAACAGCTGCTTTATTTTCTTCTTTAACATCCGCCTTAGCAAGTTCAGTTTCAGCTAATTTATTTGTTACTTCAGCTTCTGATGATACTTGTGTAAGTGTTGTTGTTGCTACTGAAAAAGCTTTTTCAGCTGGAGTAGCAGTTTTTTCTGCTTCAGCTTTTGCTGCTTCCTTATCAGCTGCTTCTTTCTTTTCTAAGCCAGCCACATCAGACTCAGCGACAACTGTCCTCAAAGCTACAACAGTTTCAACTTGTTTGTCTACTTCTACTTGACTAGCTTCTGCTTTTGCAAGAGTTGCTTTAGCTGTTGCCAATACCTCTTTAGCTGAACTTACTACTGAAGCATCTGCGTATTTAGCGTTAGAAAGTTTAGATTCTAAAGCAGCAACTTTAGCTTCAAGTGTAGCTTTATTTGCTACTTTAACTTCAGGCTTCACTTCTGTAGCTGTTTCAGTTTCTGGTTTTACAGTTTCTACTGTTTCAACTTTAGCCTCAGCCTTTTCCTTATCATCTTGACTAGGAGCAGGAGTTGAGATAGTTGTTTCCACTGATTGCACTTCCGTCGCTGATACTGCACCATTTCCAAGGAACATTAAACCAGCTGCAATGGCTACTGATGCTGCTCCAAAGCTATATTTACGAATACCGTAACGAATGTACTTTTCTGTTCTAAAATCTTGTTGTTGCTTGCCTTTCATCTAGACTAACAACCTCCTTTTTTTATATCATGTTTATAGATATAGTAAAAACCAAAACCACTTCATTTCATTTATAAATGAAGGGATTGCCTCAAGTACTATATTTTTTTCTGAAACATGTATATTCATACTATCACACTAGCTAGATATATTCAATTTATTTGCTTGAAAACAACATAAATAATTTAAATTTTTATTTATATCATTCTCTAAAAAATAGTCGAAATTATCTGAATTATATAAAATAATCAATACTTTTAGCTCTTTTTCAATATTTTTTTACATTTCAACACCTTTTTGAAGTTAATATATATATATATATATAATTTTCATTAATTTCCATTGCTAGATATTTTATTTTTGTATATTTATTAATTCAACCCGTTTGATTTTTTAAAAAAAATCTTTCATCATATGTATTTTGATGTTTAAAACTATATTGAATGCCAATCTCAACTAAATTCATTTAGAATTTCTGATTTAGCTTTTAAAAATTCTCATTTAATGTTGGATAAGAGCCAAAAAACCGATGAAATAAATCATCGGTTTTCTATTTGATGTGGATTAGATTAGCTAATTAGAAATTGTTTAACTTAATCTTCTTTCTTCTTGCGAGCTACAAGACCAAATCCGCTCAATACTCCGAGAAGTCCAAGTGCTGCAAGGCTAGCATTGTCTTTTGTACCAGTGTTTGGCAATTCACGCTTACCTTCAGCTTCTTTCACTGCTGTTGGTTGTACTGGTTGTGCTGGAGTAGCCGGTACTTGAGGTTTAGCTGGCTGTTCAGGCATTGCTGGCTCTACCGGTTGTACTGGTTGACTTGGTTCAACTGGAGCTGGAGTTTGAACTTTTCTGAAGATATGTCTGATACTTCCATTTTGACCGTCACAGTCTTCACATATTCGTAATCTGGAATTGTTCCTGGCTCTTTAGAACCTGGTTCAGATGGTTTCACTGGATTTCCATTTTCATCTGTCCAAATTGTAATATTTTGATTACCTGGATTTGGTTGAGGAACAGGTGAAGGTGTTGGAGCTGGTGGCGTTACTTTTATTGTAAATATGCTCAACATCTCCGTTTGGAAGTGGTTTAGTTTCCACAAAGCGGTAGCCTGGAATATCTTTCTTAGGTTTTTCTCCATCTTTACTTGGGAATTCTGGAATTTCTTTACCATTTTCATCTACATAGTCTGTACCCGGACGAACTGTTGGAGTGTATTTAGCAGAGATTGTTTTTCCTGCTTTATCTTTTCTTACAACAGTTACTCCTTCACCAGTTCATACATAATCTTTCTCTGGTGTGAATGTGGTAATAATATTTGAATTTGCATTATATAAGTATTTATAGCTATATTATATCTATTATGGATAAAATATAAACTTTATCTTACTTTATATATAATATGGGATTTTAAAATTTAATATATAGACAAAAATAAAAAAATAAAAATTCCTCTCTTAAAACTTAAAAGAGGAATTTTTATCATCCACAATTAACATGCATAATTATAATACCATATTTTCAAATATTTTGCAAGCACTTTTTATTTTGAATCGTCAAATCTCTTATAAATCTTTCACTTTTTATTTTATTTTTTTAAATCTCATTAAATAATATTTTTATTTGATGAGATTTAAAACAAACATCCGAATATAACGTACGGGTTTTTACTTTTATTTTTTAATTGAATATTTTATGTTTTCATTATTTTTATAACCTAATTATTATATTTGTGGACGTTTTATAAGCTTGTGTTAACATTTTTAAGAATCTATACACTTATCTATACATCTACCATTAATACCTCTAGAAAAAAATCGTTCGGATTTTATCCCGTAACCTCAACAATTTCAATAATAGAATACAAAACTTTCTCTAATTTTTTTCAATTATTTTTTCTCCTAAATCATAAAAGAAAAAACGAATGAAGCCACATCGATTCTTTAGAATCAATAACTAAAGACAAAAAAACGAGCACTTTCGCACTCGTTCTCTGTTATAAACTACTGATTAAAGTGAGTTTACGTCAACTTTGATACCAACACCTTGAGTAGTTGTGATAGTCAAGTTTGTTACGTAAGTTCCTTTAGCTGTAGCTGGTTTTGCTTTTTGGATTGTTTCGTTGAAAGCTTTGAAGTTTTCAACCAATTTTTCAGCTTCAAATGATACTTTACCGATGATTGCTTGAACGTTACCTGCACGGTCAGCACGGTAAGTGATTTTACCACCTTTAGACTCTTCAACTGCTTTTGCAACATCCATTGTTACAGTACCAGTTTTAGGGTTTGGCATCAAGTTACGTGGTCCAAGGACACGCCCAAGACGTCCAACAAGAGCCATCATGTCAGGTGTAGCGATAACTACGTCGAAGTCCAACCAACCATCGTTGATTTTAGCAACAAGGTCATCTTCACCAACAAAGTCTGCACCAGCAGCCTTTGCTTCTTCAGCTTTTGCACCACGTGCGAAAACAAGAACGCGTGAAGTTTTACCAGTACCGTTTGGCAATACCATTGCTCCACGGATTTGTTGGTCAGCTTTTTTAACGTCGATGTTCAAGTTGTAAGCAACTTCTACAGTTGCGTCAAATTTTGCAAAGTTAGTTTCTTTTGCAAGTGCTACAGCTTCTTCTACGCTGTATGCTTTTGTGCTGTCGATTTTCTCAAGAGCAGCACGAAGTTGTTTGCTTTTTTTAGCCATTTTCTATTCTCCTTGTAAGTGGTTCAATCGATTTTCATCTCCCACGTCACTTCTCGAAATGATGAAGTCTTGCGGGTTATATTGGGGGTGTTATTGATTAGTCAACAACAGTGAATCCCATAGAACGAGCAGTACCTTCGATCATACGCATTGCAGACTCTACGTTTGCTGCGTTCAAATCTGGCATCTTAGTTTCTGCAATTTCTTGTACTTGTGCACGAGTAACTGTAGCAACTTTAGTTTTGTTAGGTGTACCTGATCCTTTTTCAACACCTGCAGCTTTTTTCAAAAGAACAGCAGCTGGTGGTGTTTTCGTAACGAAAGTAAATGATTTATCTTCGTAAACTGAGATAACAACTGGAATGATCATGCCAGCTTGGTCAGCTGTACGAGCGTTGAACTCTTTTGTGAATCCCATAATGTTGATACCAGCTTGACCAAGAGCAGGTCCAACCGGTGGAGCTGGTGTAGCTTTACCAGCAGGGATTTGCAATTTTACAAGTTTTTCGACTTTTTTAGCCATTTTTAAATCCTCCTTTGTGGTTTTGGCGGTAATTAAAGATTTTTACCTCCCACAAGTATGCTTTACACATACCCATCTATTATACACTATTTATCTAGAATTGCAAGAGAAAATTTTATTTTTTTAATCGACGTAATCTCCGCCTTCAAAGCCGTAGTATTCTTCCAAACTGAGACCACTCTCAGCAATTTCTTTTGCTTCTTTTCCGACATAACGAAGGTGCCATTCCTCAGCCATATATCCCGTTTCTTTTTCTTTACCTTTGAGATAACGGACAACAAAGCCATAATCAGCTGCATGGTCCAAGAGCCATTGGGCTGCTTTTTCTTCTGTTACTAAATCACCATCAGTCCCAATAACATCAAAGGCCAAGCCAGTTTGGTGTTCACTATAGCCAGGTCGGGCAGAGTAACGGTCAGCTGCTGCCTTCCCATCTTGGTTGACATAATCTTGATAGAGCTTGGTCTGAGTTTCATAACTTCTAAAACCACTATAATGATCACTAATTGGGAAACCTGCCTCTTGCATAGCTTTAATGAGTTTGACCAACTCAGCCTTGGCTGTTGGATTTTCCCCTGGATTGTAGTCTTTTGACAATGGATAGTGTTTATTTGCTACGATGATTTCATCGTATTTTCCTTGGATGCTGTAGTAATCACCTTTATTGACCACTTCTGCTTTTTTCTGGGTAGCTCCTTGAGACTTACTTCCTACTGTTCCATCAGCTTTAGCAGTTTGCTCTGTCTTAGCTGCTCCATCTTCATTTTTTGTTTTTTCTTGTGAACAAGCTGCTAGACTCAAGGCTAGCAAGGCTGTCAAGACAAGGTATCTTTTTTTCATTTCTACTCCTTTATTTCTAATAGTTTATCTACTTCTGACGATAAACATTTGACTAATCTTTCAATCTCATCCGATTTTGCTTGGCAGGTTTCTGCTGTCATTTCTTCAAAGGGAACCCACCAGACTGGACCACGTCCATTGAGACCGTGACCATTCATGTCACCTGTTCGTCTAGGAAACAGATGCCAATGAAGATGGGCATCGCCATTTCCTAGCAGTTCGATATTCATTTTCTCAGCAGCAAAGGACTTAGCAACCGCCTCTTGGACTAAACTCATTTCCTCTAGAAAACGGATTCTAGTTTCCTTATCTAAATGATGCAATTCGGTGACATGTTCCTTGGCTAGAAAGAGGCTATAGCCTGCAAAATACTGGTGGTCTCCAACCACAAGATAGCCTGTTTCCAACTCTTTGACAAAATAGGGATTTTCTCCCTTCTTGATGAGCTCAATTCTCTGGCAAATCAAACACATATTAGTCTACCAATGCGCTCTTAAGATAGGCATCGACCATACGTTCCGTTGCGACCACCGAGTCAATATGAGTACGCTCATAAGAATGACTAGACTCGATACCAGCACCTAGAAGAGCATGTTTGACTTCTGCACCTGCAGACATAGCCGCTGAAGCGTCCGAACCATAAAACGGATAGATATCCAGCTTAAATGGAATATCTTGCTCTTTAGCCAAAGCAACCAAATGTTGACGGAAGTCATAGTGATAAGGTCCAGAAGCATCCTTGACACAGATAGACACTGTATATTCGTCTGTTTGCTGGTCATCTCCCATGGCTCCCATATCCACAGCCAGATATTCTACTACCTGAGCAGGAATATTAGAATTAGCCCCATGCCCCACTTCTTCAAAGACTGAAAAAGCAAAATGGGTTGTTACGGGCAATTCAATCTTCTCTTCCTTATAAACACGAAGTAGGTTAAGCACAATCGCTGCGCTGACCTTATCGTCCAAATGGCGAGACTTGATAAAACCTGTCTCTGTCACGACAGTTCGTGGGTCAAAGCTGATAAAATCACCGACCTCAATCCCCAAGGCACGAGTTTCTTTTTAACTGGTTACTTTTGCATCCAAACGCACTTCCATATTGTCCTGCGTGCGTTCTGCACTTCCTGCATCCTTATAAACATGGCAAGAAGTTTGGTGGATAAGGATGGTTCCCGATACTTTTTCACCTGTACTAGCCACATGAACGGTACAGTTTTCACCTTCAATCATGTTCCAAGGAAATCCACCGATACGATCCAGTTTGAGACGGCCGTCTGGTTTGACAGCACGGACAATAGCACCAAGCGTATCTACATGGGCAGTCACATAGCGATGCTCTTCATCATTTTGACCTTTGATAGTCACATTGACACCACCCTTGGCTGTACGGACTGGCTGGTAACCAAAACCTTCTAAAGTCTTGACTAAATAGTCCGAAACCTCACGAGTGAAGCCCGTTGGCGACGCAATGGCTGTCAGTTCTTTGATATATTCTACTGTTTGATTCATTTCTTCACCTCTTTTGCTACCTATTATAACACATTTATCATCGGATAAAAAAAGAAAATCACTCCTGTAGACTTGGCTACAAAAGTGATTTTAATGATTATTCCATTTCAAAAACATCGCTTTCTTGCTTATTTGGCAGAACCAATGAGAGCAAGATTCCGACAATAGCTGGTACTAACCATGGGAGTGATGCCTTGGCAAAAGGAAGAGCGTTGACAAGGTTTGCAAGAAACTCAACCTTAAACGAGCTTCCTAGTACGCTTGCAATAGCAATAGCTGTAACCACAGCAATTGTCAACTGCATACCTGGTTTTGAAAGGGCAACAAATTTGTTGACAATGACAATCATAACGATGGCAATCGTGATTGGGTACAAAATAACCAGTACAGGGATTGAGTACTTGATAATCGCATCAAGACCCAAATTGGCAATGGCAAATCCAATCAAAGTAAAGGCTGTCGCATAAACCTTGTAGCTGATTTGCGGGAAGCGTTCATTAAAGAACTCAGCTGTTGACACAATCAAACCAACAGTTGTTGTGAAGCAGGTTACGGTAACCATAGCTGCCAGGAAGAGTTGAGCTGTTGAGCCAAAAATTTCTTGAGTGGCTTGTGACAAGATGTAAACACCTGGTGTTCCACCCTTCATAGCCTCAGCTGGTACCGGGAAATGATTTCCAAGGAAACCTAAACCGATATAAAGAGCGCTGAAGGCAAGAGCTACAACAATACCAACAACCCAAATAGTTGAGATGTATTCTTTCTTACTGGAGAATCCAAGTTGTTTCAAGGTTTGAACAGCGATGACACTGAAGGCAACTGAGGCAAGAGCATCCAAGGTATTGTAACCTTCTAGGAAACCTGTACCAAAGGCAGAAGCTTGATAAGCAGCTGAAGCAGCTTGAGGACTTGTTCCACCGTATTTGATAGCTCCTAGAACAACCAAGATAACAATCAAAAAAGCAAAGACTGGTGTTAAAATACGACCGATACGGTCTAAGATTTTTGATGGATTAAGCGAGATTAGATAGGCTGCCGCAAAATACAGAACCGTAAAGACAATCAATCCAAGACCTTTATTTGCATCCGACAAAAGGGGGCTAATCCCTACTTCGTAAGCTGTTGTAGCAGTACGTGGGATAGCAAAGAATGGACCGATTGACAAATAAAGAACTGAGAGGTAAAGAGTCGCAAACCAAGGCGCTATCTTTGTTGAAATCTCGTAGATATATCCTTTAGGATTTAGCGTTCCAATAATAAGAGTCAAGACGGCGATACCGACACCTGAAAAGACAAAACCTGCGATGGCAGGAAGAAAATGTTCTCCAGATAGTGCACCTAGAGAAGGCGGAAAAATCAAGTTCCCCGCACCAAAAAATATTCCAAACAGGAGTAAACCTGTTAGGGCACCTTTTTTAGCCATGAAAATCTCCTTCATATTTATAAAATACTGACCTAGTATATCATGAATAGGAGTATGAAAAAAGCTTCACGAAGTAAATATTGAATGTTTTCAAGATTCTCAAAAATGAGAATTGTCTAAAAATAAAATCCCCTACCCAGTCCACACCAAGTAGGAGAAAATTCTAATGTCTAAAGTTCTTCAAAGGCTAACATGCCACCCTGAACATTGATAACCTCATAACCTTGTTCAGATAAGAATTGGCAAGCACGCGCCGATCTCATTCCAGATTTACAAATAACATAATGTAACTGATCCTTGTCCAATTGATCATAAGTATCAGCTAATTGACTCAGAGGAAGATTCTGAGCACCTTCTAAATGAAGAGCTTCAAACTCATCCACTTCTCTCACGTCCACTAGAGAAAGTTGGTCATTTTGGTAAAGCTGGTAAAATGCGTCAAAGGAAATTTCTTTCATTCTTTTTCTCCTAATACTCTTCGAAAATCAAATTCAAACCACGTCAGCGTCGCCTTACCGTACTCAAGTACAGCCTGCGGCTAGCTTCCTAGTTTGCTCTTTGATTTTCATTGACTATAAAATAGTTTTAATTCTTTTTTTCAAATCTGGCACCACTTCTGCCTCAAACCAAGGATTTTTGGCCATCCAGATTTGATTTCTAGGCGAGGGGTGAACTAATGGAAAATAGGTTGGCAAGTAGTTCTGGTAATGTTTTACCCGTTCTGTCACTTTGCCACTGACTTTCTCCTGTAAATAGTAGGCTTGGGCATATTGGCCAATCAAGAGGGTCAATTGGATATCTGGTAATTCTTGCAAGAGCTGTGGATGCCATTTTTCAGCAAAGCCAGTTCTCGGTGGCAGATCACCTGACTTGCCATGCCCTGGAAAGTAGAAATCCATAGGCAAAACAGCAAAATAGCCTGAATTGTAAAAAGTATCTTCATCCACACCTAGCCAGTCTCTCAGACGGTCACCACTCTTATCTTTCCAGTAAAGGCCTGCTTCTTGGGTTTTAAGTCCAGGTGCCTGACCGATGATATTGATGCGAGCAGTCTTTGGCGCTGCAAAGAGAGGCTCAATGCCACGCTCTGTATAGCTGACATTCTGCGGATCTGCCATAATAGCCTGTTTGATTCTTTCAATTTGAGACATCTACTTTCCCTCCAAAAAGAAGTCCAAGCATAACATCTCAGACTTCTATCATTTTATTTGATCAATTCGTAAATAGCTTCGGCATAGATTGCTGCTGCTCGGAAGAGATCGTCCAAGGCGATAAATTCATTGGCTTGGTGCATGGTGTCAATTGAGTCTGGGAACATAGCACCGTAGGCAACACCGCGTTCTAGCAAACGACCAAAGGTCCCACCACCAATGACTTGCTCATGACCTTGTAGGCCTGTTTGTTTTTCATAGACATTCAACAAGGTTTGAACAAGTGGATCTTCCATTGGCACATAGTGAGGCGTGTGACCGTGTTCAGAAAGGCTAACAGAAGCAACTGGCAAGTTTTCAAGGATTGACTTGATTTGCTCAGGACTTGTTCCTTTCGGATAACGAATGTTAAGGGCAATGGTATTATCAACACTTGTTTCGTCAAAGCGGAAGACACCGGCATTCATAGAAAGGGCGCCCATCTTTTCGTCCACATGGGCAATCTTGAGACTTTCACCCTCATGGTCGTTCAAAAGAATCTTACCAGCAATATCAAGGTAGTCTTTTGCTGGTCCAGTAAAGTCAAACTGGCTGAGGAAGAGGGCTAGGTAAGTCGCACCATTGACACCTGAAGCAGGCATGGCACCATGGGCTGATTTCCCAATGATCGTCACCTTGTATTGACCAGCTTCTTCTTGGATTTCTCCTCTGAGCTTGTGTTCTGCAACAAAGGTATCTAGTTTAGCTTGCAAGTCATCCAAGTCACCTGAAATGACTGCTGTTGCTGATTCAGGTACCATGTTTTCACGCAAACCACCTGTAAAGCTGTGAAGACGGGCAGCACCTGCATTTTCACCTGCAAAGTGAAGGTATTCTGTAATGTTTCCTTTTTCACCGTTGATGATAGGGAATTCAGCATCTGGAGAGAAACCGAAGTCTGGTTTTGCAAGTCCTACGTGCTCGAAGTAGTAGTCCATGTCTGCCCAGCCTGATTCTTCGTCCGTTCCCACAATAAAGCGAACTTTCTTAGAAGTTGGAAGGCCCAATTCTTTGATGATTTTCAAACCATAGTAACAAGCTGTTGTAGGACCCTTGTCATCTGAAGCGCCACGCGCATAAAGGCGACCGTCTTTGATAGTTGGTGTGTAAGGGTCTGTGTCCCAACCACTACCAGCAGGCACTACGTCCATGTGGGCAAAGATTCCGAGAACCTCTTCTCCATCACCAAACTCGAAATGCCCTGCGTAGTTATCAACATTCTTAGTTGGGTAGCCATCACGGTCTGCGATTTCAAGGAATTTCTCCAAGGCTTTTACTGGACCAGGTCCAAATGGATGCTCAGCATCAACCTTGCTGTCGTCACGTTCTGAGTTGATTTCCAGAAGGCTAAACAAGTCAGCCAAGAGGTCTTCTTTGCGTTTTTCTACTTCTGCTGTAAAATCAATTGTTGTCATTTTTTTCTTCTTTCTATCTTTTCTCGATGATTTCATCTACTGGCAAGCGGTAACTTGGTTCCAATTTTTCGTCGGTGTATCCCACTGTAATCAAAAGTTCCGGGCGGAAGCGGTCTTCGATATCCAAAACTTCATTGACTTTTGATTTATCAAAACCAAGAATAAGATTTGATCCGATTCCTTGGTCTGTAAGAGCCAAAACCAAGTTCATAGCAACCAAACCTGCATTGAGAGCTAGGTAGTCGCTGACTTGTTGCTCACTGTAACGGGCAAATTCAGCAGGCAAATTCTTCATAAAATATTGAAGTTGCTCTTCAGAAAAGTTATTAGCACCACCAACACGAGCAATCTTACGAGCGCGTTTAGCCAAATCTGTGTCTGTAAACAAGGCAATGGTTACAGGCGCTGATGATACCTGTTCAAAGTTTGAACCGTAAGCCAATTTTGCCAGTTCAGCATTTTTCTCACGAACCACCACAAATTTCCAAGGCTGGCTGTTGTGGGCACTTGGAGCCAAGGTTGCAATTTCGATAGCCGTACGCACATCTTTTGGATCAACTGGCTTATCAGTGAACTGCTTAGTCGCATGACGTTTTTTATTTAATTCAAGAAATTTCATAATCGATTTCCTTTTCTAATTCTACTGCTTCCATTCTACCATATTTTGAAAGAGCTTGCAGAGATTTTTCATAGGAAAAAACTGGAACAAGGATAAGCAACCGAATGAAGAAAATCATTTAAATCAGGAATCCCCTCATCCAGTTCCAATTAATTTTCAGTTACTTAAAGGAACTAGTCTATCTTATATTCTGACTTTATAGCCTCCAAGAAATTCTTCACATCCTCTACATACCCATGCTTTTCTATTAAGCTTGCTAATAGTTCCAGATTGTGCCCCTGATAGTTATCTTCACGACGTAGCTCTTCATACATTTCAATAAAAGGAAGGCCCTTGGACTTGGCCAATTCTAACTCCGCTTCATAATCATAAGCGACTTTACGAAATAGGATATTTACCAATTCCCCATCTTCAACTTCTATCACAGCATACTGGGCACGGTGATTTTTTAACGCCTCCCAATCAAAATAGGGCATACCAATCGAACCTGGATTGATGATTTGTTGCCCTTGACTTCCATAACGAAGCAACTGCTTGTGGACATGACCATAGACTGCCACGTCGGTTCCCGCATCTAGCAGTTGGTCAAATTTATCTGTATCATTCCCAACCAGTAGATCCCCACCATAGTTTTTGTCAGGTAAATTATGAGAGATAGAAAAGCGCAACCCATCAACCTCTTTCTTTTCCAGCAAAGGTAAGCTTCGTAACCAGACAATCGTTGCAGGATCCATTCGCTCCATCAAAAACTGGGTCATTCGCATTGACTGGATTTCTTGTGGATGTTCCAAACCATATTCACCATCCAAGGCCTCAAGGACACAATCATCCCAATTGCCTCGAACACTGGCTGTGATAGGAAGGTCCTTTAACAGAGCGACCAAGTCATTTGCACCGGGACCGGGAAGAAAAATATCTCCCAGAAGCCAGTATTCACTGACTCCTTGATTTTTAGCATCTGCAATAACTGCTTCTAGCGCCGTCGCATTGCCATGAATATCTGATAAAATTGCGATTTTATGGTTCATGATGTTTTTCCTTCCGTTTGGTAATCTACTCTCTTTTCCGCCACTTGAGGCAAGGCTTCTGCCTCCTGCGGGTTCAACTTTCTCTGCACAGCCTCTGCAACCGCTCTAGGTACTCCAACTTCGACAATCTCATCCACACTGGCTTCCTTGATTTTGGTCAAAGACTTGAAATGCTTCATGAGATTCTGCTTGCGTTTAGGTCCCAGACCGTCAATTCCATCCAGTTGTGATGAAAAAGAATTTTTGGAGCGCAGTTGACGGTGGAACGTAATAGCAAAGCGGTGAACCTCATCTTGGATACGTTGGAGCAGGAAAAATTCCTGAGAATTGCGAGATAACTCCACCACCTCAAGCGGATCTCCAAAGAGCAATTCATGGGTTTGGTGCTTGTCATTCTTTTGCAGACCTGCAATGGGGATATCCAAGCCCAGTTCTTCTTGGATGACCTGCTTGGCGATATTGACTTGACCTTGTCCCCCATCGATGACAATCAAATCTGGAGGAGTCAAACCGTCACGCTGTACTCGACCATAGCGCCTGCGAATGACTTCTCGCATACTGGCATAGTCGTCTGGCCCGACGACAGTCTTGATTTTATACTTACGGTAATCCTTCTTACTAGGTTTTCCGTTGACAAAGACCACCATGGCTGAAACAGGACTAGTTCCCATGATGTTGGAGTTATCGAAGGACTCGATGCGAACTGGGGTGGGAATTTGGAGCAAGCGTCCTAGATTTTCAATAGCCCCCTGGGTCTTTTCAACAGATTTCTCCAGCAGGTTGAATTTCTGCTCTAGGCTGACTCGAGCATTCTTTATAGCCAAATTGACCAGTTGCTTTTTCTCTCCACGCTGGGGTTTGAGAATCTTGGTGTCTACCAAGGCCTTGACAGCTTCTTCGTCAATATCCTGCGGAATCAGTACCTCATTGGGAACTAGGTGAGATTTTTCTTGATAAAATTGTCCTACATAGGTTAGAAAGTCCTCATCCGGATCATTATAATAAGGGAAAAGATTGACATCGCGCTCAATAAGCTTGCCCTGACGAACAAAGAAAACCTGAACACACATCCATCCCTTGTCCACATAGTAGCCAAAGACATCCCGATTTTGGAGATCCTTAGCCATGACCCGTTGCTTGGTTCGAAGCGTTCCAATGGCTTGAATTAGGTCACGGTATTCCGCCGCACGTTCAAATTCCATAGTCTGGGCTGCCATTTCCATCTTGCCCTTTAGGTCATCAATGATTTTGTCATCTTGCCCTTTTAGGAAATCAGAAACCTCCTGAGCCATAGACTTGAAATAGGCCTCATCCTTCTTACAGATGGTGTGAGCCATACATTGACCGATATGGTAGTAAAAACAGACCTTAGACGGCGGATTGGTGCACTTACGAAAAGGGAAAATCCGATCCAGTAGTCGCTTGATTTCATTGGCTGCCCCCACATCTGGATAAGGTCCAAAGTAGAGACCTCCGTCCTTTTTGACCTGACGGGTGATAATCAAACGAGGATAGCGTTCATTGGTGATTTTGATGAAGGGATAAGACTTATCATCCTTGAGCATGATATTGTACTTGGGCTTGTTTTCCTTAATCAGGTTGATTTCTAGGAGAAGTGCCTCAATATTAGACTCAGTAACGATAAATTCAAAATCTACAATTTCAGACACCAAGGCCTCTGTTTTGGTATCATGACTTCCACGGAAATAAGACCTCACGCGGTTACGCAGATTTTTAGCCTTTCCTACATAGATAATGGTGCCGTTTTTATCCTTGTGAATGTAACAACCAGGGCTGGTCGGCAAGAGCTCTAATTTTGATTTAATCAAGTTATTCATAGTTCCATTATAGCAAAAAAGTAGGGAAAGTTAGTCCCCTACTCATTGGTCTCATATAATTTTCGAAGTCTTTCAACATCCTCTTTCTGGATACCATAAAAAGAACCCGCAGGTTGCATGACAGACTTCTCATCTGTATGGTCCAAGCCAATCGCATGACCCAACTCATGTTCTGCCGTATGGACAATGCGCTCATAGGAATAGCCATAGTTAGGATTGGACAGATAATAGTGATTCAACCGTACCGTGACAGACAAGAATTGCCCCGTCAAGAGATTGGTCTGACTTTCTGCCTCTCCTGCCACAGGAGTACCTCCGTCATTCATCTCCGTAGCCAAGATATCTGCCTTGCTGGCCTCAGTCACGATTTCAAAATTAAAAGCGCCCGTTTGATTCCAATTCTGAATCGCTTCTACATAAGCTTCTTGAAATCCTGAATCCATCTGCGGATCTAGGTAAATACGAGCAGAAGCCTGCGGCCACCTTCCTTCAGAGTGTTGGTGGCTATCTGTCTGGTTCAACTTAGGCAGTTGCCCTGTTTTTTCCCATTGGTCGATACTTTGTTGACCAATTTTTACTGACCGTTCTGCTTGCTTTAGCGCTCCTTGAAAATCTCCGTTAAGATACCAGAGAAGTCCAAAAGCAAAAGCACACAAAAGAAAAGCTATCCAAACCAGGCGCCAAAACAAACGCCACACAAAAGAAAAGAAAGCCCCTATCAAACGAAAAATCCAGCGCATGTCTCTCCACCTTTCTAGCAAATAAAGTCTATTTTACTAAAATAAGCTGAAAGAAAGCTAAAGACCAATTTTCTTATCTTAGCGTCCTAATATTTTTTTGAGTAACTGAATAGCTTTATATTTTAGGGGAGATGGATAATAACGGAAAGTTCCTGCTTTACGTACAATATAACCATTAAAATTTTGTTTAAAACGTAAAACACCATCACTACCATCAAAAATCCCTTGAATCCCTAGAAAGTTGTATTTAGGGATCCCACGTTTTATGCTTTCCAACATAACATATTTCTGAAGCAAAGCTGGTGCATAAAATTTATTAAACTCAGTATAGGAACCACTAAAAAGATAGGTCGTTTCTTGAGGCATATAAATAAATAAACTACCTGCTAAGACAAGATCTTTCTCTCCATATTTTTTAATCAACTCTCGTGCTTCTGCTTTTCGAACTTCAAAGCTTTCATACTGCCTAGCCAACTCTTTGTGTTCTTTTTTCTTTTGTGCAGAATCTGGATATTGTTCTAATAAGAGTAATGAGGTAGCTATTTTTTCAGATAATTCTTTTTGCTTATGTATTAAATTTTGTATATATTCTCCTAAATTTAGAATAGCAATTACAAACTCGGCTTTTTCTCCAAAAGAGTCATAAAAATGCTCATAATATTCTAAACTTTTATCACTATATTCTCGACGTTCAGAGGTTGTTTTTGTTATATCTTTAAAAATTGAAAGTTCTTCACGATTTAATTTTTTCAACTGAATACCAAATGTATCAGCCTTTTTCACCAAAGCTTTCCCCTTTTTACTAAAACTGTTAAGCAAGGTCTTTTCAGTTAGCTCATTCAAATCTTTACAATATAACCAATCCGGTTCTCCACCTGGGTAACCTGTTTTTAAACCATCAAATTGATAACCTAAATCAGTCAAATCTTGAATAATACTTTTTTTCTCAGCATCTATTGGATTACCTTCACCATCAAAAGTTTGATAAGTTTCATAAGGTTTTACAAGCAACTCTAATACACCATTTTGCTTGGCATATTCTTTTAACTCCGCATAAAAAACTGGGAGAGCATCTTGTTGGGTATAAATCGGCCCCGAATTGATCTCCATATGTAGGCCACCCAGCATGGGCAAGCTATAAACCAGAGCTGCAACTTGAATTTCTCCTTCTTGTTTCAATGCAAGATAAACAATTCGAGCCCCTCTTTTTTCTAACAAGTCCCCCATCTGGACAGATTGCATAAAAGAACGAGAAGAGACCTGATCAGAATAAGCTTGAAATTCTTCTTTTGTGAGTGTAATTAATGCCATGTACTTACCTTCTATGATGTTTTGTTCTTAATGCCTTGCGAAAATCAAGAGCGATTCTTAACAGAGAATAAAGAGGATGGGTGGGCATTGTAAACTCACCCAAGTATTCTTCAATCGTTGGATTAAATTTTTCCTTAAAATGGTAAAGTCCACCATTGAGAGAGTTTTCAACACCACCTAAATTTTGCCACACCATACCTCGCTCAAAGGCATAGCGAGCTGTTTCATACCAAGTTAAAATTGGTGCATTATAACGTTTAAAAGCATCATCCATACCAGCATATAGATTAACAGAGGTATTACCAAATTCCAAACTCAAAGTAGCTGCTAAAGGAATGTTTGATTTTTCTTCATTCAGATATCTCTGCAAGAAATCTCTTTCTTCTACCAAACGCTCTTTTTCCTTCTTCTGGGCTTCTACTTTTGAAGTTCGAGTCGACTCAGTAAACGCCTCTTCCAACGCTAAGTTTTTCGCTAACTGTTCTTCTAATTCTCGTAAACGCTTAGCGATATCCAGAGTAGCCAGCGTAATGTAGGCCTTGTCCTTAAAATTATCTAACAATTTTTTATAATAGGCTTCATTCCTCAAATGGATATCTTTTCGCTTCTCAGTTTTTTTCATCAAAAACGAGAAAGATTCTAACAATTCATCTCTACCAATCTGAATCTCTACACCCTTATTTCGAGCGGATCGAATAGCTTGTTTTGTTGACTTGCAAAGTTTATCTTCTTCAAAATTTTCCTTGTATATTTTCGCCTGAATACGAGGTTGAATGGTGTCTCCCATTTCCTCTGTTTTTCCTGACCACCTTACTCCCATTTGTTGCAAACTATCAATAATAGCCAGATTTTCAGGAAATTCTGTTTTTTCCTGATTAATTAAACTTTGAGACAGGCAAATACTTGGGTCAAAAGTCACAAAAATAGCTCTCTTACTGCGAGCATAAGACTTAATGGACTGAATGACAAAACTCAAGAGTTCTGTATCTCCATAATCCAATATGGGTCCTCTTGGGACGTAAAACATTTTATAGCCTAGCGGAAGAGTTCTAATCAAAATACTAGCTGTCGCCAGTAATTTTTCTTCCCTGTAAACACCAAACTTCTCATGTTGCCAATCAGACTTAACTTCTTCCCAAGCACTACTTTGTAATACATTGCCTAATTCATGGTCTTTGACAAACTGATCATATTCTAATGCGGGAATGCCAATTTGATAACGGTACATTTCCTACTATCTTTCATCCAGTATCTTATTACTATTCTACTACTTTCGCTTGAAAAGTCTAGTGAAAACATATTTTATTTTAGTTCTACTCCCCCTATGCTGAAGTTCAAACTAAGTCAATCTCTCTTCTAATTTGAAATCAATTGGTAGGCTTGCTAGAAACCGTTCCAATTGTTTTTCCCAATAATACCACTCGTGAGTTCCAGCGTTATGGCTATAGGTCACATCAAATCCCAGTTTTTTAAGATTTTTCACTGCGAGATTATTGGCTTCGTACAAGAAATCCTGCTCGCCACACCAAGCCCAAAGTTTGGTCTTTTTATCCGATTTTTTAGCCAGACTTTCAAGAGAATAGGGGCTAGCTGTCCAATCCTTAATCTCCCCAAACACACCTCTCCAATAAGCCGGTGTTCCCAGATTTTGGCTTTCAGGAGAAAAATCTTGAAAACTAAGAGCACCTGAAAAGCTAGCTGCGTGAGAAAAACGATTTGTAGCAAGAGCCAATTTGAAACAGCCATAGCCTCCCATAGAGAGACCAGCGATAAAGGTCTTTTCACGCTTGCTAGTCATGTTAGGGAAGAAGCGTTTTAGAACCTGTGGCAATTCCACTGCTAGAGCTGTGTAATAGTCAAAACCATACTGGGTATCGGTGTACCAACCGTTGCTAGTATTGGGCATGACAACGATAAGATTGGTTCCTCGAAGCAAGCGTTCTACATTGGTCCGCTTGAGCCAGCTATTATGATTGCCAGACATCCCGTGCAAGAGGTACAAGACGGGAATATCTTGACACTCTGGTTCTTCAACTCGATTGGCATCAGGGTAGAGGACATTCACTCCCCACTCCATATCCAATACTTGTGAGTAATACTCGATTTTCATTACTGCCATAATTTTTCCTCTATTTTTCTATAAGAAAAAGCCGAAACTCGACTTTCTCTCTGTTTATTTCAACGATTATTTTGCTTCCATGACCACTGGTAGAATGGCTGGACGACGTTTGGTTTGGTCAAAGAGGTACTTAGTCAGATTATCACGAACCTTCCCTTTGAGATCTGCCCAGTCAAAGTCATCTCCTTGAAGATAGTCTTCTACCGTTTGGTTAATCAATTCGGAACTTTCACGGAGAATATCGCGACTCTTCTTGAGATAAACAAATCCACGCGTGTGAACACGAGCCTTGGCCACAATTTTCTTCTCACGACGATTAACGGTAATTGCTACGATGAAAATACCGTCCTCTGACAAGACCTTACGGTCACGAAGGACTACATTACCAACATCACCGATGGCATTCCCGTCAATCAAGACATCCCCTGCTGAAACCGCTCCAGCTGGGACAAAGTCCCCATTCTCATAAGCCATGCTGGTTCCCTTTTTAGGGATGAAAATGCGTTCTGGCAGCATCCCGACCGCCATAGCAGCCTTAGCATGGGCATCCAACTCACGGTATTCCCCTTGAATTGGGAAGAGATACTTAGGTTGCAAGAGATTAATCATCAACTGCAAATCACGCGCATTCCCATGTCCTGACACACGCAAGCTTTGAGTGATCAGTTTGACAACCCCGCCAGCTTGATAAATCATGTTTTCCACACGTGCCATGACAGCTTCTTTGGCGATAGACGGTGTCGTTACAATATAGATCAGGTCACCGTCCTTGATTTCCACATAACGGTGGCGACCAATCGACATCTTGCGAAGACCATTGATAGGCTCACCCATACGGCCTGTTTCAAGGATAATCAGCTCATGGTCTTCAAAACGAGACATGTCTTTTGGCTTAATCAAAAGACTCTCGTTAGCTAGAGACAATTTCTTAAGACGAATAGCCGTGCGGACGATATTTTCAATATCAAATCCTGTCAAGACCACACGGCGACCTGTTGCATCCGCAGCGTCAAACACCTGCTGGATACGAGAGAGGTTGCTAGCTACTGCTGCAACAATGATACGACCATCCCAATCTGCAATGGTTTGAGTGATTTCATCCCCAACCTCACTTTCACTAGCCACTTGGATATTACTATCTGCATTGGCTGAATCACTAAGCAAAGCTAGAACTCCGTCACGACCGATTTCTGCCAAACGAGCGAAGTCTGTCGCATAGGATTCACTAGCTGTCTGGTCAAATTTGAAGTCACCTGTATAAACGATGCTACCTTCGGCTGTCTTCAAGACAATACCCAGACTTTCTGGGATAGAGTGAGTAGTACGGAAGAAGGAAACCACAGTTCCTCCAAAATCAATCTCCGAATCCTCATCAATCACATGAAAATCATTAAATTTCTTAACCGTATCATTCCCTTTGACAAAGAGTTTGGCCAACTCAATGGTCAACTCAGAGCCAAATACAGGCACCTTGGCTTCAGCCAAGAGATAAGGCAGAGCACCAATGGCATCCGCATGTCCGTGGGTCAAGAAGACCCCAGCAATACGGTCGCTATTTTCAAAAAGGTAGTCCATATTAGGAATGACTACGTCCACCCCTAGTTGTTCATTTTCAGGGTATTTTAGACCTGCATCCAAAACGAAAATAGACCCATCGATTTCAGCGATATACATATTTTTCCCATTTTCACGCACACCACCAAGTGTTGTTAAACTGATATTACTCATTTTTCCTCCGAAAGCTTAATTTATCTTGATTATAGGGTTGCTTACCCTCTTATTCTAAAAGCACTATTACTTTTAGCCGAATCTTTTCCTACCATTATACCATTTTTTTGATGATTTTCAAAATGAAGATTTGTTTTCAAAAAAGAGCTGGTTTCCCAACTCTTTCCTATGATCTACTCTTTTTCCATTAAAAAGTCATAAATTTCTTGCACGGTACCCAACGCCATCATTTCTTGGTCTTTAACAGTTTGTTTGAGATTTTGGTAAATCTGACTTTCTCCGATCTCCCGCTTTGGCGCCTCTTTATTGACTGTCATGACCCCATCTTTGATGGTCACAAAGCCTAGTTCTTCAAACACTTGAATCATCTTGACCAGCAAGATTTGTTGAATATTGAGATAAGTCGCCAAATCCTTCAGTTTGTAGCGAATATCAAACTCTGGGAACTGGTAGATAGTCTTGTACAATTTTGCAAACTGCTCTCTAGTCCCATATCCCGTCAGATAGTAGGCCTTGTCAATATCATTTTTGAAATAAACAGCAGAAAAATTCTGCTCCTGAAAAATGGTCTTCAGCTGAGTAATATCCTCAGGAATGGTTTTTACAACCACAGCATCACTATTTACTAGATTGGGCAGTTCTCCAGCAAAATCCAAGACTGGAACCCCTTCTGGCAAGACTGCATTCTTCCCACGGATATTAAAAAGTTGAACACCCTCCACACGCGCATCCACCATCATCAGCTGCAGGGCAGTTTGGCCATTCCATTGGTTGACAGAGAGAGTCACTGCCAATTCCAATTGCTTGGTCTGTGAGAATTCAGTCGCCCTTTTCCCTTGGCCAAAGGCCACTACCTCAAAACTCGCCTCGCCTTTAGAAATTTTCAGCTTGAGATGGGCATTGCCTGTCCCCATGGTACGAGCACTTTCAACCTGAAAATCCTTGACATAAAAGACAGGTTTCTGATTGTCCATGCCAAAAGGTGCCAAACGTTCAAAACTTTTGACCGTTTCCAAGCTAAGTGTCTCCAAATCTAGCTCTTCATCTAGATTTAACTTGTTCTTGCCAGCAGCATCTGCTCCTTTTTCACGGACATAATCTTCCAAAACCTGAGATAAATCTGAGAGTTTCTCAACTTCCAGCGTCATTCCTGCCGCACCAGCATGACCACCAAAGGCTATGAAGAGGTCTCTATGAGGATCCAGAGCTTCAAAAATATCGACCGCTTCCACACTACGAGCACTGCCCTTGGCACGACCGTCTTCTATATTGAGAACGATGACTGTCTGCCCTAGTTCTTCCAACAAACGACCAGCCACAATTCCTAGAACCCCAGGATTCCAACCTTCCTTAGCCAAGACTTGGACCTTCTTCTCAGGGTCCACCATGGTCTTAGCTTCTTCATAAATAGACTGGACGATTTCCTTGCGCTCTTCGTTTTTCTGGTGAATCATGAGGGCAATCTCGTGAGCTTCCTCGTCGTCAAATCCAGTCAGCAAATCAATGGCAGGATTAGGATCATCCAAGCGACCCAAGGCATTCAAACGAGGGGCAATCTGGAAACCAACCGTTTCTTCTGTTACTTCGTTGGAAGCAATTCCAGCCATGTCCAGCATTTCTTGTAAACCAATGCGCTGAGTGTGCCCCAACATTTCCAGACCATACTGAACCAAGATACGGTTCTCATCTGTCAAACTCACCATATCTGCAATGGTACCAATAGCGACCAAATCAAGCAGTTCCACTTGCACTTCTTCTAAAAGGGCGCAAGCCAGCTTGAAGGCCACTCCACAACCAGCCAGATATTTGAAAGGATAGTCCGCATCAGGGTGTTCAGGATGGACAATGGCATAGGCATCAGGGAGGGTTTCAGGCATGGAATGGTGGTCTGTCACAATGACATCTACTCCCATAGACTGAGCCAGTTCAATGGCTTCGTGACCCGCAACTCCATTGTCCACTGTCACAATCAAGGAAATCCCTTCTTGCTCGATAAAGTATTTATAAACACTAGCATTTGGACCATAGCCATCAGTAAAACGATTGGGCAAGTAAACACGGCACTCAGCGCCAAGCTGTTCCAAACTTTCCTTCACAATCGAAGCCGAAGTCATACCATCCGCATCATAATCACCGTAAACGAGGATATTTTCCCCTTCTTCAATGGCCTGACGAATCCGTTCCACTGCCTTATCCATATCATGGAGTAGATAAGGGTCATGCAAATCCTCCAAGGAAGGTTCTAAAAACTTCTTTAGACTTTCTTGGTTCTGAATCCCTCTTTCAAATAATAAACGAGCCACCTCAGGACCCAGTCCAGCCTTCTTGGCTATCTTTGTAAAATCCGCATCTTCTACCTGCGGAGCAAACTGCCATTCATAAGTAGGTGTTATCAAAAAGACATCCACTCTTTCTAAGAATTCTATCGTTTCATTATAACATGATTTAGGCTTTTTCTCTATCCAGATTGCTTTTTTATAAAATTTTAGTGAATTTTTTCAGATATGATTTGACAAGACAAATTTTTTGGTGTAGAATCATGTTATAAAATCTAACACAAAGGAGATTCCTTATGGCTTTAGTAGAATTTGAACACGTCGAAAAATATTATGGAGACTATCACGCACTCCGCGACATCAATCTCCGTTTTGAAAAAGGGCAAGTCGTTGTCCTACTCGGACCATCTGGTTCTGGGAAATCCACTCTTATCCGTACCATCAATGGTTTAGAGGCTGTCGACAAGGGAAGTCTTCTAGTCAATGGCCACCAAGTTGCTGGTGCCAGCCAGAAAGATTTAGTTCCTCTTCGCAAAGAAGTCGGCATGGTTTTCCAGCATTTTAACCTCTACCCTCACAAAACAGTGTTAGAAAACGTAACACTCGCACCCATAAAAGTTCTAGGAATTGATAAAAAAGAAGCTGAAAAAACAGCTCAAAAATATCTTGAATTTGTAAATATGTGGGACAAGAAAGATTCATATCCAGCTATGCTTTCTGGTGGACAAAAACAACGGATTGCCATCGCACGCGGACTCGCCATGCATCCGGAACTTCTCCTCTTTGATGAACCAACATCTGCTCTTGACCCTGAAACCATCGGCGATGTTCTAGCAGTTATGCAAAAATTGGCCCACGAGGGTATGAATATGATTGTCGTGACCCATGAAATGGGCTTTGCCCGTGAAGTTGCTGACCGCATCATCTTTATGGCTGACGGAGAAGTTTTGGTAGATACGACAGATGTTGATGACTTTTTCGACAATCCAAGGGAACCTCGTGCCCAACAATTTCTCAGCAAAATCATCAACCACGAAAGTGACAAAGTCAAATAAGGAGGCGCCTATGAAAAAGAAATTCTTTTTATCCGCATTATTGATTAGCCTTTTCAGCCTTGCTGCTGCAAAACCAGTCCAGGCTGATACCAGTGTCGCAGACATTCAAAAGAGAGGCGAGCTGGTTGTTGGTGTCAAACAAGACGTTCCCAATTTCGGTTACAAGGATCCCAAGAAAGGGACCTATTCTGGTATCGAAACTGACCTGGCCAAGATGGTAGCTGATGAACTCAAGGTCAAGATTCGCTATGTGCCGGTTACAGCACAAACTCGCGGACCCCTTCTAGACAATGAACAGGTCGATATGGATATCGCGACCTTTACCATCACAGACGAACGCAAAAAACTCTATAACTTCACCAGCCCTTACTACACAGATGCTTCTGGCTTTTTGGTCAATAAGTCTGCCAAAATCAAAAGCATTGAGGACTTAAACGGAAAAACCATCGGAGTTGCTCAAGGTTCCATTACCCAACGCCTGATTACTGAATTGGGTAAAAAGAAAGGTCTAACCTTTAAATTCGTCGAACTTGGTTCCTACCCAGAATTGATTACTTCCCTTCATGCTCATCGAATTGATGCCTTTTCCGTTGACCGTTCTATCCTATCTGGCTACATCAGTAAGCGGACAGAACTACTAGATGATAGTTTCAAGCCATCTGACTACGGTATCGTTACCAAGAAATCAAATACCGAGCTCAACGACTATCTCGATAACTTGGTTACTAAATGGAGCAAGGATGGCAGTTTGCAAAAACTTTATGACCGTTATAAGCTCAAACCATCTAGCCATACTGCAGATTAAGGAGGACACCCCATGACAGATTTATCATCTTGGACAGCCTATTTTCAGGATTTTGGACAATTTTTCAATGGTTTCCTCTTTACTCTTGCCCTAGCAATCGGATCCTTTATCCTAGCCATGGTCTTAGGCATCTTCTTTGGAGCCATGTCAACCAGCAAACGTCCAATATTGAGAATTTTTGCTCGTATCTTTGTCGAGTTTTACCAAAACACTCCCCTCTTGGTGCAGTTTGTTATCGTTTTTTATGGCCTACCTCTTATCAGTGACCATATCATCATGATTCCGATTTATTGGACAGCTGTTCTCTGCGTGGGTCTCTATCACGGCGCCTATATTGCTGAGGTTATTCGCTCAGGTATTCAGTCTATTCCTAGCGGTCAGATGGAGGCCGCCTTGTCGCAAGGTTTTACCTATATCAGTGCCATGCGCTTGATTATCTTGCCTCAGGCCTTTCGTATCATTCTCCCTCCTTTGACCAACCAAATCGTTAACCTCATTAAGAATACCTCGACAGTCGCTATCATTTCTGGAGTGGACTTGATGTTTGTGACCAAGTCCTGGTCAGCTCTTAACGGAAACTATATCCCAGCCTTTCTAGGTGCTGCCCTGCTCTACTTTTCTCTATGCTTCCCTGTTGCCCAGTTTGGTCGCAAGATGGAGCAAGCCAACAAAAAAGCCTATTCACTTTAGGAGGTTACTATGGAATCCATTTTAGAAGTTTTGACCCCAGATAACCTAGTCTTTATCTTTAAAGGATTTGGCTTGACCCTCTACATTTCTCTGATTGCCATCGTCCTCTCTACACTTATCGGAACGGTGCTAGCCGTCATGAGAAATGGGAAAAATCCTGTCTTACGCATTATCTCCAGCATTTATATCGAGTTTGTGCGTAACGTTCCTAACCTCCTCTGGATTTTCACTATCTTTTTGGTGTTCAAAATGAAATCCACACCAGCAGGTATTACAGCCTTCACTCTCTTTACATCAGCTGCCCTAGCTGAGATCATCCGAGGCGGTCTCAATGCAGTGGACAAGGGACAGTATGAAGCAGGAATGTCGCAAGGATTTACCTCAGCCCAAATCCTCTATCACATCATTCTCCCACAAGCTATTCGTAAAATGCTGCCAGCCATCATTTCTCAGTTTGTAACCGTGATTAAGGATACCAGTCTTCTCTACTCTGTTATCGCCCTACAAGAGCTCTTTGGAGCCAGCCAAATTCTCATGGGCCGTTATTTCGAACCAGAGCAGGTCTTCAGTCTTTACATCCTGATTGCCCTCATCTACTTCAGCTTTAACCTAGCCATTTCTAGCCTGTCTCATATGCTAGCAAAACGTTGGCAACAAGCTGCAGAATAATACTCTTCGAAAATCAAATTCAAACCACGTCAGCTTCACCTTGCCGTACTCCAGTACAGCCTGCGGCTAGCTTCCTAGTTTGCTCTTTGATTTTCATTGAGTATAAACAGCCACTCTCCAGTTCAATTGGAGAGTTTTTTGATGAGAGTAGATATTTATAGACCTCAATTTGACACCATACTTTTTCTATGATAAAATGTAACAAATTCGTTTACAACAAATCAAATCTTAATGAAATGGAATTTTCTATGAAATCACTCAAAGGAATACTCTTTATCATAGCTAGTTTTGTCTTGACTATTTTGACTTGGATGAACACTTCTCCCCAATTCATGATTCCAGGACTAGCTTTAACAAGCTTATCTCTAACTTTTGTCTTAGCCACTCGTCTCCCACTACTAGAAAGCTGGTTTCACGGTTTGGAGAAGGTCTACACTGTCCACAAATTCACAGCCTTTCTCTCCATCATCCTACTAATCTTTCATAACTTTAGTATGGGCGGTTTGTGGGGCTCTCGTTTAGCTGCTCAGTTTGGCAACCTTGCCATCTATATTTTGTCAGTATCATCCTTGTCGCCTATTTAGGCAAATACATCCAATACGAAGCTTGGAGATGGATTCACCGTCTGGTTTATCTAGCCTACATTTTCGGACTCTTTCACGTCTACATGATGATGGGTAATCGTCTCCTTACATTTAATCTTCTAAGTTTTGTTGTTGATAGCTATGCCCTTTTAGGCTTACTAGCTGGTTTTTATATCATTTTTCTATATCAAAAGATTGGCTTCCCCTATCTAGGGAAAATTACCAATCTCAAACGCTTAAATCACGATACTATAGAAATTCAAATCCAGCTTAGCAGATCTTTCAACTATCAATCAGGACAATTTGCCTTCCTAAAGATTTTCCAAGAAGGCTTTGAAAGTGCTCCGCATCCCTTTTCTATCTCAGGAGGTCATGGTCAAACCCTTTACTTTACTGTTAAAAATTCAGGTGACCATACCAAGAATATCTATGACAATCTTCAAGTCGGTAGCAAAGTAAGCGTAGACAGAGCCTACGGACACATGATCATAGAAGAAGGACGAAAAAATCAGGTTTGGATTGCTGGAGGCATTGGGATTACCCCCTTCATCTCTTACATCCGTGAACATCCTATTTTAGATAAACAGGTTCACTTCTACTATAGCTTCCGTGGAGAGGAAAATGCAGTTTATCTAGATTTGCTCCATGACTATGCTCAGAAAAATCATAATTTTGAACTCCATCTAGTAGATAGTAGGAAAGACGGCTATCTTAATTTTGAGCAAGAAGAAGTGCCCGAACATGCGAGCGTCTATATGTGTGGTCCTCTTTCTATGATGAAGTCACTTGCCAAACAGATTAAGAAACAAAATCCAAAAACAGAGCTTATTTACGAAGGATTCAAGTTTAAATAACCACTCATACTCTCCTGGAATTTCCCAGGAGTTTTTTCTACGCAATCTCAAAAAACACTGCCAGATTTCTAGCAGTGTTTTGAGTTTTATTTATCTTAGTAAACTGTTTTTTCAGTTTCTACATCGAAGAAGTGTGCTTTGTTCAAGTCAAATCCAAGTTCAACTGTTGCACCTGTTTGCAAGTAGTCACGAGCATCAACTTTGGCAACAAATTCATCTTTACCAACTTGGCAGTAAAGGTGAGATTCTGAACCAAGCAATTCTGATACAGAGATAGTAGCTTTGACAACTGATTCTGGGAATGTTTCAAGGAAAGCAGGTTCTGCATTCACGTCTTCTGGACGGATACCGAAGATCAATTCTTTACCTTCGTAGCCTTTTTCACGAAGAACTTTCAATGCTCCTTCTGGCACTTTCAAACGGAAACCGTCAGAAACAATTTCGCTACCTACCAATTTCACGTTGATGAAGTTCATAGCTGGGCTTCCGATGAATCCTGCTACGAATTTGTTAACTGGGTTTTTGTAAACTTCTTGAGGAGTACCGATTTGTTCTACACGTCCGATAGTACCTGTACCAGCAGGGTTCTTAGTTGCTGACATGATAACGATACGGTCTGCAAGTGTCATCGCTTCTGTTTGGTCGTGAGTTACGTAGATAGTTGTAGCTCCGATACGACGGTGGATTTTAGCGATTTCAGCACGCATAGATACACGAAGTTTGGCATCCAAGTTTGACAAAGGTTCGTCCATCAAGAATACTTTTGCATCACGTACGATCGCACGACCCATGGCAACACGTTGACGTTGACCACCTGAAAGGTCAGCTGGTTTACGATCCAAGAATTCTTTCAAGCCAAGGATTGCTGCTGCTTCTTGTACACGTTTGTCTATGTCTTCCTTGCTGTATTTACGCAATTTCAAACCGAAAGCCATGTTGTCATAAACAGTCATGTGTGGGTAAAGAGCGTAGTTTTGGAATACCATGGCGATATCACGGTCTTTTGGAGCTACGTCGTTGACAACCACGCCATCGATAGATGCAGTACCTTCTGTGATGTCTTCAAGACCTGCGATCATACGAAGAGTTGTTGATTTACCACATCCTGAAGGTCCTACGAAAACGATGAACTCTTTGTCTTTGATATTCAAGTTGAAGTCTTCAACTGAATAGTGTTCGCTGTTTGGATATTTTTTGTAAATATTTTTAAGATTTAATTCTACCATGAGGTGAACTCCTTTTGTATTTTGATAGTTTTATTATAGATGAAAACGCTTTACATTTCTATGGCAAGATGACCAAAAAAATAAAAAAGTTCTGTGCAACTTGCACAAAACTTTAGAGAATATCTGGTAAAATCAATTGATAACACAGGGTTAGGTCGGTCAACTCCTTCAACTGAAGCCCAGTCAATTCTTCCCATTTATCAATCTTGTATTGGAGAGAATTGCGGTGCAGATAGAGTTGCTGAGCTGTTTTAGTTAAGACAGCACTATTTTCCCAAAGAGAGAGAATGATTTCCTGAATCTGGTCCTGATCCAAAATCATCTGGTGCAGGCATTCTTTAATGACTCTCAGGTCCACGAGTCTTTCTCCCATACTCCAAAGATAGAGCTGAGAAAAAGTATGAACACCTTGGTGACCCTGACGCCACCAAGTCTTAAACAAATCCCGCTCAGCTTTGATTAAGTCTGATAGGGCTTGATGGCCTGTCTGAGACCAAACCTGACCTAACATGATAGAGAGACGCAGTCCAAAGTCATACTCAACCGCTTCAATCGTATCACTTAAAATAGCTCGTACAGAAGTGTATTTGTCTTGCTGAAGCACGAAAACATAATCCTGAGCTCCGACCTGAAGTACCGTCTGACAGTTAGGAAAAAGGGTCCGCATCATATCCAGCCAAGAAGCTAGATTTTCCTGCTGAAAATAGGAAAGATGAAAATAAACTAATTGAATCTTTTTAAAAGCTTGTGGTGTCTGCCCCTTCCCCTCAATCAAAAAAGAATACCAAGGATTGATCGAACGAGCCTGCTCCTGCTGGGTTAAGAGAGCAACCAACTGCTTTTCACGCTCGCTAAGCCCAGCTTCCTCCAGCAAAATCCACTGCTGAGAAGCTAAAGGGAGAGTGAGATAACCCTCTTTCTCTACTGGTTGGTCTGAAATCTGAGCTTCAGGAAACCAGTCTTGTAGTTCTTTTGCCATCATGCCCTAGCCCTCCACTTTTTGGATACACCACGAAATCAAGATCTCAAGACGTTCCAGATTTTCAGTCATATGGAGATAGCCCATCACTGCTTCAAAACCTGTGGACATACGGTAAGTCACTACATCAGCATTTTTGGCCTTGGTGTGACTATTGGTATTGCGACCACGTTTGTAGATTTCTTCTTCTTTTTCTGTCAGGACTTGCTCCTCTAACATAAGGGAAATCAGGCGAGCTTGAGCTTTGGCTGAGACATACTTGGTCGCCTCTTGATGGAGTTTATTGGGTTTGGTCATGCCTTTAAGAATGAGATGACGGCGAATATACATGGAATACACCGCATCTCCTTCAAAGGCTAGCGCAATCCCGTTAATGAGATTGACATCAATCACGCGTCCACCTCACTCCATCTTTGGTGTCAAGGAGCTTAATCCCTTGATCAGCCAATTGGTCACGGATCTGGTCCGCTGTCGCAAAGTCACGATTGGCACGCGCTTCTTGGCGTTTTTGAATCAAGGATTCGATCTCAGCGTCCAAAACTTCCTCAACAAAGACAATTCCAAAGACTTCCAACATATCCGCAAGAGCTTGCTTGACACTTTCATCATAGTTGCCAGAGTTAATCCATTTGGCCATTTCAAAAACAACTGTGATACCGTTGGCAGCGTTAAAATCTTCATCCATAGCTGCTACAAACTTATCTTTAAAGGTTTGTAATTCTTTGACATCCACTTTTCCTGTAAATGGTTGCTCATAAGTGTTCTTTAGATACTTGAGATTTGTCTCTGCATCACGCACTGCTTTTTCCGTAAAGTTGATAGGCTTGCGATAATGCTGAGTCGCAAAGAAGAAACGAAGCACTTGCCCATCGAGGGTTTTGAGGGCATCATGCACTGTAATAAAGTTGCCCAAGGATTTGGACATCTTGACATTATCGATATTGACAAAGCCATTATGCATCCAGTAGTTAGCAAAAGTCTTGCCTGTTTTAGCTTCAGACTGGGCAATTTCATTGGTATGGTGTGGAAACTCAAGGTCGGCTCCACCACCGTGGATATCAATGGTATCGCCCAAAATCTCTGTAGACATGACTGAACACTCGATGTGCCAGCCCGGACGACCAGGTCCCCAAGGGCTAACCCAAGAAATCTCGCCTGATTTAGTAGCTTTCCATAGGGCAAAGTCTACAGGATTTTCCTTACGAGCCGTTTCTTCATCGGTTCGACCTGAAGCACCTAGCTCCAAATCTTCCAAGGTTTTATTGGCCAACTTGGCATAGTTATGAGATTTTGCCACACGGAAATAGACATCTCCTTGACTCTCGTAGGCAAAGCCTTTTCCAATCAAGTCTTCCACAAAGCGGATAATGTCAGCCATAAACTCCACCACACGCGGATGTCGAGTCGCAGGTTTGACGCCCAAGGCCGTCACATCCTCACGAAAGGCAGCGATGTACTTGTCCGCAACCTCCTGAGGCGTGATACCTTCTTCCTTGGCACGGTTGATAATCTTATCATCTACATCCGTAAAATTGGAAATATAGGCAACCTCATAACCACGGTACTCAAAGTAACGTCGAATCGTATCAAAAGCTACCGTCGAACGGGCATTTCCCACGTGGATATAGTTATACACGGTTGGCCCACAGACATACATCTTAACTTTGCCGTCCTCAATCGGGACAAATTCTCGCAAAACACGAGACATGGTGTCGTAGATTTTAATCATAAATCATAATCAGGAAATCCAAAATCCAAGAACAATTAGTTTCATCACTAAGAGCTCAAGTAAATTTCAGTCCGAATATCTCTACACTTCGGAATCCCTTGCTCCTTTCTCATTCAGATAAACCACCTGAGTCTGTTTGACAAAGCCAATTTTTTCATACAAACGTTTGGCACCTACATTGCTATCTTCCACTGCAATCTGAAATTCCTTATTATTTTGCTCAATTAGTTGGTTGACAAGTGATTTTGCTAAGTAGCTTCCATAGCCTTTCCCACGTTCAAGTTCTGATATTGCTAAACCGTAGAAGTAATTCGTATTAGTCGATAAATCTACCGTGCAAGTCCCAATAACCTGACCGTCTTTTAACAAAATATATAGGCGGCTTTCTGGATCTTTCAGAGCTTCAGCGACATATCTATCCACAATCTCTCTAGACTCATGTTCCTCTGAGAATGCTTGAAATTTTAACTGACTGATTTGCTCCTGATACGAACTATCTGCTAACAAAACTTCAAGATTAGAAACATTTGCTAACTGATAAGGTTTTCTATCCTTACCTAACCAGGTTTCTGTCTCTTCATCCTCGACCAATCCCCAGTTGCTAACAAAATCAGGATGGCGGTCTAGAAAAACACGCTCTGTCTGAAAAGTGACTGATCGAATAGAAAAAGAAACTGTTTCTCTCTCAAAACTAGTAAACAATGCACGCGCAATTCCCTGACGGCGATGATCTGGATGAACCAGTATCGTCACCTCCACATCTTGGTCATCAGCATAGACAGTTAAGAGACCAACAAGTTCGCCTTTTTCATAATAAAGGAAAAAGGCGGGCATGTTTGGGTCAAAATTAAGCATGTTAGAAAGATAGGGATCACGATAGGTACCGTCATAGTTTTGGCAACAGTTAATTAGTTTTTTCGCCTCAGATAACTCCTCTTGGCTTAACTTGTTTCTTGCTTGAATCATATAGGTATCCTCTACAAACCAGACGATCTGTGACTTACATCTTTAGCCTGCTCGAGTTTATTGACGTAGTACTCTCGTTTTTCTTCGACTTCGTGAATGACCGGCTCATCCTTTTTACCATGAACACGGACAATCTTAGCAGGAATACCGACAACCGTCACATCACTAGGTACGTCTGCCACAACAACTGCTGCTGCACCGACCTTGGCATTTTCACCGATTTCAACGGGTCCAATGACTTGGGCATGAGCAGATATTAAAGCTCCCTTTCGCACGGTTGGATGGCGTTTGCCACAGTCTTTTCCTGTCCCACCAAGAGTTACTCCGTGGTAAAGCATAACACCTTTTTCAACAATCGCAGTCTCTCCGATAACCAGGCCTGAACCATGGTCAATAAAGACTCCAGAGTCGATTTGAGCACCTGGATGAATCTCAATCTGAGTCCAAAAGCGCCAAAACTGACTGTGCATACGAGCCAAGAGTTTGAAGCCATGCTTCCAGAGAAAATGCGAAAGACGGTGGGCCGCCAAGGCCTTGACACCTGGATAAGTCAGCAAAACCTCCAAAGTGGTGCGGGCCGCTGGATCATTTTCTTTTACGATATCAATGGTTTCGCGCCACCATCCCATACATTTCTCCTTTTCTTATTCTGAATCTTTTGGTGTTTCTGTAAATTCTTTCTTAGGTTTGTGATCCTTGTGATGACGTGGGCGGTGAGGACGCTCTGATTTTTCACCTTTTTCATCACGTTCAGGTTTTGGAGGACGAGGAAGAAGGGCTTTCATAGAAGCATCCACACGTCCTTTTTCATCAATCTTGATAATCTTAACATCAACTTCATCCCCGATTGCTACCAAGTCTTCGACATTATTGGTACGCGTCCAAGCCATCTCCGAGATATGAACAAGGGCATCTGTCTTATCAAAGAGGTTAACAAAGGCACCAAATTTCTCGATACGAACGACTTTAGCACGGTAAACTTCGTCCACCTTAGCTTCACGAACCAAACCAGCAATAATTTCTTTAGCACGATTGATGGCATCTTGGTCGCTAGAGTAGATAGACACATTTCCTTCTTCGTCGATATCAATCTTAACGCCTGTTTCGGCGATAATCTTGTCGATGGTTTCTCCACCCTTACCGATGACAATCTTAATCTTGTCCACATCAATCTTGATGGTATCAATTTTCGGAGCAGTTGGAGCCAATTCTGGACGAACTTCTGGAATGGTTGCTTCAATCACATCAAGGATTTCAAAACGAGCTTTCTTGGCTTGGGCAAGGGCTTCTGTCAAGATTTCTGCAGTAATCCCTTGAATTTTAATATCCATTTGAAGGGCTGTAATCCCGTCACGAGTACCAGCAACCTTGAAGTCCATATCTCCAAAGTGGTCTTCCAAACCTTGGATATCTGTCAAGACTGTGTAGTTATTTCCATCTGAGATGAGACCCATGGCAATCCCTGCTACTGGCGCCTTGATTGGCACACCACCAGCCATAAGGGCAAGCGTTCCCGCACAGATAGAAGCTTGAGATGAAGAACCATTTGATTCCAAGACTTCTGCTACCAAACGGATAGCATATGGGAATTCTTCCAAACTTGGCAAGACTTGAGCAAGGGCACGCTCACCAAGAGCACCGTGACCAATTTCACGACGACCAGGTGCACCATAACGACCAGTTTCCCCAACAGAGTATTGAGGGAAGTTATAGTGGTGCATAAAGCGTTTCTTGTACTCTGGATCCAAACCATCAATGATTTGAGTTTCACCCATCGGAGCCAAGGTCAAGACTGAAAGAGCCTGAGTTTGTCCACGAGTGAAGAGACCAGAGCCGTGCACACGAGGAAGGAAGTCAACAACCGCATCCAAAGGACGGATTTCATCAACCTTACGACCGTCAGGACGTACCTTATCTTCTGTGATCAAACGGCGCACTTCAGCGTGTTCCATTTGTTCCAAGATTTCAGCCACATCACGCATGATACGGTCAAATTCTTCGTGGTCCGCATATTTTTCTTCATACACAGCAGTTACTTGGTCCTTAACTGCTTGAGTTGCAGCTTCACGAGCCAATTTTTCTTCTACTTGGACAGCTTTTTGGAGGTCGCTGTTGTAGGCTGCGATAATTTCAGCCTGCAAGTCAGCATCCACATGAAGCAATTCTACTTCTGCTTTTTCTTTACCGACTGCCGCAACGATTTCTTCTTGGAAGGCAATCAATTCTTTGACTGCTTCGTGCCCTTTAAGAAGAGCTTCCAACATGATTTCTTCTGACAATTCTTTAGCACCAGATTCTACCATGTTGATGGCGTGTTTGGTACCAGCGACTGTCAATTCAAGGAGAGATTGCTCTGCTTGTTCTTGCGTAGGGTTGATGATGATTTGGCCATCTACACATCCCACTTGTACCCCAGCAATTGGTCCGTCAAATGGAATATCTGAAATAGACAATGCTAATGATGAACCAAACATAGCTGCCATTGGAGCAGATGCATTTTCATCATAAGAAAGCACGGTGTTGATGACCTGTACTTCATTACGGAAACCTTCCGCAAACATAGGACGGATTGGACGGTCAATCAAACGCGCTGTCAAGGTCGCATCTGTTGAAGGACGTCCTTCACGTTTCATAAAGCCACCAGGAAACTTCCCAGCCGCATACATTTTTTCTTCGTAGTTGACTTGAAGAGGGAAGAAATCTCCAGTTGCCATTTTCTTAGACATAACGGCAGCAGTCAAGACAGTTGACTCACCGTAACGTACAACAACTGCACCATTTGCTTGCTTAGCAACCTGACCAGTCTCTACAATTAACTCACGACCCGCAAAAGTCGTTTGAAACACTTGTTTTGTCATTTTAATCCCCTTTGGATTGATGAAATTATACGCCTTGCCTACAAAGATCAAGATACCAAGGACGTCAAAAGCAAAGTAAAAATAGGAAACTGACGAAGTCTTCGATGAAGACAAGACAGTTTATCTTTTTTACACAGCTTTTCGGTCGGGTTCAATTACACAAGATAGCATTCGATTGACGCAGTGTGCGATGCACACTAGGAAATCTATCTTTTTCACTAGGGATTTAGCCCGTGTTCAACTATTTAGATACTTTGAAAAGTTTAAAAATATTATTCTTTAGTATTTTTCCTTTTTATAGCAGATTTGAATAGTTAAAAATCTGTTTATACCCTCATCTTTGTATCAAGTACGTACAGAGTCTATTTTATCATATTTTTCTTAAAAAGTGCGGTCTTTACCATTAAAAAGGAACCATTCCTCTCAGCTGAGAAGAATGGTTTGCTTTTTATTATCCTAGAGACTGGTGATTAAACAAAGCATGAGTTGCTTGGTGGATGTATTTTGCTGTTTCAGCATTGTTCATGGTGTAGAGATGCACACCGGCAACATCCTGAGTTACCAAGTCCACGATTTGGTCTACTGCATAGGCAAGTCCTGCTGCTCTGAGTGACTCAGGGTCATGCTCATACTTGTCTAAGATGGCTTTAAATTTGCGTGGAAGATGGATATTCTCACAAGTCTTCAAGAGACGGAGAGCCTGATTTCGATTCAGAATTGGCATAATCCCTGCATGAATGGGAATATCAATCCCAGCCAAAGTACATTTGTCTTGGAAATCATAGAAGCGCTCATTGTCAAAGAAAAGCTGGGTTACAAGGCTCGAACAACCTGCATCCACTTTCTTCTTAAGATTTTGAATATCTGAAATCTGATTTGGTGAATCTGGATGGCCTTCTGGATAACAAGCACCAACAATATCAAAGTGAGGGGCTTGTTCCTTGATGAACTCAATCAAGTCAGTTGCATAGCGGAAATCCTTTTGCGGCTCCACATCAGGGATAATATCCCCACGCAAGGCCAAGATTTTCTGTACCCCAACCTTGTCCAAGTCAGCAATGGTTTCAGCCACCTTGTCCTTAGTCAAATAGATGGCTGGCAAGTGGGCAATAGTCGGAATCGTCAAGTCATTTTGGATAAAATCAGCCAAACGAACCGTTGTTTCCTTGATATTAAACTTATTATTGCTGGCAGTTACACTGATAAAGTGAGGTGCCAACTCCTGCATATCTTGAAGAGCAGAAATAATTTTATCATTACCCACGGCTGGGTTGGGAGGGAACACTTCAAATGAGAGTGACGGTGTTTGGCGTGACATAGTCATTATCCTTTTCTAGTTGATTTTTTTCGTTAGCTGGATTCCTAGAATCCAGGTGAAACAGGCAGATTGACCAAACAGCGCTTCTTGAGAAATCCTTATCTTACAATTTCTCACGCGCAGCTTTAGCTGCTTCAACAAGGCGGATCAAGCTTTCTTTTGTTTCTGGAATACCACGTGTTTTCAAACCACAGTCTGGGTTGATCCAAACTTTCTTGCTTGGCACTTTAGCAAGGATAGCTTCGATTGTATGGTCGATTTCGCCTTCATTTGGCACACGAGGTGAGTGGATATCGTAAACCCCAGGTCCCACTTCTGTTTGGAAGTTTTTCGCTTTGAGTTCGTCCAAGATTTCAAGGTTTGAACGGCTAGCTTCAAAGGAAATAACATCTGCATCCATGTTGTCGATAGCTGGGATGATATCTGTAAATTCTGAGTAACACATGTGAGTGTGGATTTGTGTGTCTGGCGCTACTGTTGAGTGTACCAAGCGGAAGGCAGGAATTGCCCAGTCAAGGTAGTCTTCGTACCAGTCGCTACGACGGAGTGGCAATTTTTCACGAAGAGCAGCCTCGTCGATTTGGATGATTTTCACACCTGCAGCTTCAAGGTCAAGCACTTCATCCTTGATAGCAAGGGCGATTTGAAGAGTTGAATCCTTGATAGAGATGTCTTCACGTGGGAATGACCAGTTGAGGATGGTAACAGGTCCAGTCAACATACCTTTAACAGGTTTGTTTGTACGGCTTTGTGCATAGCTAGACCATTTAACAGTGATAGGGTTAAGACGAGTAACATCACCCCAGATGATTGGTGGTTTAACTCCACGCATACCGTATGATTGTACCCAACCATTTTTAGAGAAGAGGTAACCTGACAAGTTTTGACCGAAGTACTCAACCATGTCGTTACGCTCAAATTCACCGTGAACAAGGACATCAAAGTCGATATCTTCTTGCCATTTGATCCATTCATCGATCGTTTCAGCAAGGAAAGCGTCGTACTCTTCTTGAGACAATTCACCTTTACGGTAAGCCAAACGTTTAGCACGAACTTCTTTAGTTTGAGGGAATGAACCGATAGTTGTTGTTGGAAGAGCTGGAAGTTTGAAAGCTTCTTCTTGGATAGCTTCACGTTCTGCAAAGGCTGGCAAACGAGTGTAGTCTGCGTCTGTCAAGCCAGCGATACGCGCACGAAGTTCCGCATTTTCACCAACACGCTCAGTCGCAAAGAGTTCTTTGTTAGCTGCAAGTGCTTCTTCACCTTGACCATTGCGGATAGCATCCAAATCACGAATCTCATCCAATTTTTCAACTGCAAAGGCAAAGTGGTTCAAGATTGCTGGTTCAAATTCTTCATTAGCAGTTGTAAATGGCACATGAAGAAGTGAGCATGAGCTTGTCAAGACAATATTTTCAGCTGGGATTTGCTCAAGAACAGCCAAGCTCTTTTCGTAGTTGTTACGCCAGATGTTTTTACCATTGACAATCCCTGCATAAAGAGTCTTGTCAGCTGGGAAGCCACCTTTAACGAGTTCAAGAGTTTTCTTACCTTCAACGAAGTCAAGACCGATAGCATCTACTGGCAAGTTTACAAGGTCAGCGTATACGTCACGAACATCACCGAAGTAAGTTTGAAGCAAGACTTCAAGACCTTTTTTGTCAGCCAAGAGTTTGTTGTAGAGATTCAAGAAGAGAGCTTTTTCTTCGGCAGTCAAATCTTTCACAAGAGCCGCTTCATCCAATTGGATACGAGTTGCACCAAGTTCAGCCAATTTTGCAAAAACTTCTTGGTAAGCAGCTACTAAGCTGTCTACGAAGTCTTCTGCCTTCACGCCTTCTTCAAAGTCTGACAATTGAAGGAAAGTGAATGGACCTACAAGAACAGGGCGAGTGTTCAATCCAAGTTCTTTGGCTTCTTGGAACTCATCAAAGATCTTGTGACCTGCAAGTTTGACTTGAGTGTCTTTTTCAAATTTAGGAACGATGTAGTGGTAGTTGGTGTTGAACCATTTCTTCATTGGAAGGGCGCGAACGTCTCCTTTTTCTCCTTGGTAACCACGACCCAAAGCGAAGTAGCGCTCAAGGTCAGACAAGTCCAAGTTTTGAACTGAAGCAGGTACCACGTTGAAGAGGAAGGCTGCATCTAGGAAGTTGTCATAGTGAGAAAAGTCATTTGATGGAATTTCAGTGATGCCTTTTTCTTTGACGATATTCCAGTGTTTAGCACGCAAATCTTTTGCTGCTGCAAGGAGTTCTTCTTCTGAGATTTCTTTTCTAAAGTATTTTTCAGTTGTAAATTTTAATTCGCGGAATTCGCCCAAACGAGGGAAACCGATGATTGTAGTTGACATGATGTGTCCTCCAAAATTTGTTGTTGAAACTATCTTAACAGAAAAGAAATCATCTGTATAATTGTAAAAAATTAGGCTTTGATATAGTTTGAAACTATATCTCCGTTTTAGACAAAAGAAAAAGACTTGAGACAAATGCCTCAAATCCTTTGTGTAGCTTGTTTTTTAACTATATTTCAGTTAGACGGTTCAAACGCGTTATTAGTAATTCTTATAAGTGACTATGACTTGTTATTAGAAAAGACTATAGGTTAATTTTTCTTTTGTAATTCTGATATTTCCCTTAAAAAGTGCGGACGGGAGCAACTTACTTAGTAATTTCATCCCTAATTTTTGAGCCAGAATGTCTCAAAAATTCCGTTCTAGATAATAATAAATTATTATCTAGAATACCACTATAGCGGGAAACATCCGCTAAAAGCTCACTTCGTTCACTCTTAATTAAAAAAGTTTGATTTTCTAAAATTATAAAATTGAGGTACTATAACTGTTAAATTTGTTAAATCTTTCCAACTTCTACCACTCAACTCTTTTCCTGTTTAAGTGGGACGACTGCTAATGTCTTTCCCAAACTGGATAAAACTTTTAAGACTGTATCTAACTGAGGACTAGTCTTTCCTGTTTCCATTCTAGCTATGACAGGCTGACTTACTCCACTAAGTTCTTCTAGCTTTTTCTGGCTGATTCCTTGCTCATGTCTGGCTTCAATCAACTCACTCATGATGGCCACTCGCATATCACTTTCAAGAATTTCGTCCTTGGTAAAGAGTTCTGACCTGACATCCTTCCATTTACTCCCAATAGCACTATTCTTCATCACTTATCCCTCTTTCTTTTAAGTCCTTGAGTTCACGCTTGGATTTTTAAAAAATTATAACTCAAAAGTTATTAAAAGTAAATCTGAACACTCATAAAAAGAAGACCTTAGAATCATTCTAAAGGTCTCATTTTTATTATTCGAAAAAATTACGAGAAGAGGTATAAATTGAAGGCAATCCTTACTATTACTCCAGCTCAATCCCCTTCTCTCGGAGATTGTCCAGACACTCCTCATAGTAGGCATCGTCATGTTCGCTGTATATAGGACTAGTCAACTTCTCCTCTGCTAAATCCTCATAAGGAGGGCAGGTCTTGCCACGGTAGTTCTTGTCCAGCCACTCTGGACTGACCTTGTAGCCACGACCAGACATCTCCTCCATGATCAAGTCATGATAGGCATAGAGATGATAAGGCGAGTGGGTAAAAACATAGTCCACCGTCGCATGCTTTTTGCCCCAACCATTGCCACGCAGGGCGCAGCACTCTCGATGTTGCCCCAAGAGTTGAGGACGGGGAAGTTGAGAAATCAAAGCCTCATGCCAAAGTCTCATGAGAGTCTCCTTTCAGCAAGGTAGAATGTTGCAGATAAGCATTTGGATAACGTTCAAGCAACTCTCGAGTCTTAGCAATTACATCTTCCTTGGAAGCTTGACCAAAGCGGTAGCAATCCAACAAGAGCATATAATCCTTGCGCTCAGCATCTGTCGCTTGCTTTTTAAAATAGCCCCAAATATGCTGAAAGGCATTGCAGACCTGACCTCTATGCTCAGGGATTTTGCAAGCACGGTCAATCATCTCTTGAACCATACTCACCTCCACCTCTTCATTCTTGAGATATTGACGAATCTCATTGTAAATATTGCTGGAATGGCTCAAAACGAGGTATTTGTTTCTAGCCCAGAGATGTTGGCACTGGGATTTTTGATTAGTTTGTTCCATATTTCTCCTAACTTTCTACTAGTTCCCAAGAAATACGGAAACAAAGTTATTTTTATAAAATGAGCGAATTATGAGCGAATAAAATAAATAGTATTTTTTGTAGTTCCTGATTTTTCTAATAAACCTTGTTTGACAATACTTAAATACCTGAATAAGTCTCTACTAACAACTGAATCTTACGCAAAACTTCTTGCTTTTTCCGTTCACGCGCTCCCTGTCTACGAGAAGTTGGTGGAATAATCGAATCCAAATCAGTCCCACTATTTTCAGCATAACCTCGTTGAATTGATTTGTCTATGAATAATTGGTAATCAGCTACAAGTTTCTCAGACTCAGCTAGATCATGGATCGCGATTTTCTTGCGCTCCTTGCCATATTCATAGAAAGCATTTATAATCCCATCATGGTCTTTCAATTTTTGCAAATCGGTGTCATTGATAAAGCCGATGACCAACTCTTCTTTGGCACGAATATCGATACTAGAACGAATCACACGACTAACTTCTGCTTTCATTGCTTCTTTGGACTCAGAATTCTTCGATTTTTCAACAATCAATGCAAGAATGTAGTCCAGATTAATCTCATCTGTTTTTAAGAGTTCGATTTCAAATTCAACATCTGAAAGATCAACATCCAAATCCTTGGTCTTTTCATAATTTTTAAGGTTCAAAAATTCATCTCGAATTTCCACATAAGTGCTTCTTAAATCCTGAAGATAACCTTCTGAAATAGGTTTGTCGATTTCTTGAAATTCGTCATAATTTCGAAGAACATTATCAAGCTTCAACAACTCACCAAATAACTTAACAAACTCCTTCTTATCATGCTCTGTTTCAATTTCTTGCGGATTCGGGAATCTTTCCAGAATTTCCTGACAAACCGCAGTATAGCCTTTGACCTCGATACCCGTTACTTGGTCAACGAAACCATCCATATATTCACTAAAGCTTTTTTCTAAGATGATTTCAAGCTTATTGGTGTCTCCAAAAGTCTTAATAGCTTCTTGCGTAGCCTTTTCTAAATCACGGAAACAAACAATATTCCCAAAAGGTTTAACCTTGTTAAAAATCCGATTGGTTCTCGAGAAGGCCTGAATCAAACCATGATAACGTAGATTTTTATCGACAAAGAGTGTATTCATAGTCGGGGCATCAAATCCCGTTAAGAACATACCGACCACAATCAGCAAATCCACTTCCTTGGATTTAACGCGTTTGGAAAGGTCACGATAGTAATTTTGAAACTCCTTCCCATCAGCTGAGAAATTGGTCTTGAAAATGTGATTATAGTCGTCAATCGCTCTAGAAAGAAACTCTTTAGAAGATAGAGGCATGGCTGTTCCTTGAGGCTCTAGCTCTTCATCTTGAATTTCGCCGTAAGCTGACTGTTCTTCGTTAGGTGCAAAGCTAAAGATAGTCGCAACTTTCAAACGCTTAGCCTCTGGTAAAGCTGCTTGCTGTCGTTGGAGTTCTTCATAGTATAATTTTGCTGCTTCAATACTTTGTACAGCCAGCATAGCATTAAATCCAGACAATTGTTTTTGTTTATGAGTATAGTGTTGATTTCGGTGTGTTTTTGTATTATACACGCGAAGTAAGTATTCTGTGATGGTTGCTATCCGTTCTGGATGTAGAAGTAGCTCCTTCTCCATCTTTTTGAGTTTCTTCTCATCAATCTCTCGGCCAACTGCTTTTTCAGCTTCTCTATACTTATTAATTTCAGGCTTGATATAGTTGTAATCAACCTTGAACTTCAAGACTTTTTTATCTCGAATAGCATCCGTGATAACGTAGTTATGAAGTTGTTCTCCAAAAACTTCTTGTGTCGTTTCACCCGTCAAACTATTTTCTGGGAAAATTGGTGTCCCTGTAAATCCAAATAAGGCATACTGTTTAAAGGCCTTCTTAATACGCTTTTGCGCCTTCCCAAACTGAGAACGATGACACTCGTCAAAAATCAAGACACATTTCTTAGCATAGACTTCATGATTAGGATTCGCAGTGATAAACTTATTTAACTTTTGAATAGTTGTGACAACGATTCGATCATCATTTTCTTCGATACTGCGTTGTAGTTCTTTTGTATTGTTACTACCATTGACTGAATTTGGTTGGAATTTTTGATATTCCTTCATAGTTTGATAGTCTAAGTCTTTTCTATCTACAACGAATATCACTTTGTCAATGTAGTCCAACTCTGTCGCTAAGCGCGCAGTCTTAAAGCTGGTCAAGGTTTTCCCTGACCCTGTCGTATGCCAGATATAACCACAAGCATTGATGGTTCCAAAATTCTTCATTTCATTGGAAGAATGAATCTTGCGCAAGATACTTTCAGTTGCTGCTATCTGATAAGGACGCATGATGAGCAAGGTATTATCCACATCAAAAACACAATACTTGGTCAAAACTTCCAAGAGGACACGCTTGCTTAAGAAAGTAACAGTAAAATCTTCCAATTCGTGAATAGTCTTATTCTTACGGTCTGCCCACTCACAGGTAAACTCATAGTGATTTTTATTCTGAGCTGTTGTATTTGCAAAGTAGCGTGTATAAGTGCCATTCGAAATCACAAAAATCTGAACATACTTATACAAAGAATTTTCGCTGTTAAAGCTTTCCTTACTATAACGGTGAACCTGATTAAAGGCTTCTTGTAGACTAACTCCACGCTTCTTCAATTCAATCTGAACTAGCGGAAGACCATTGACTAAAATGGTCACATCATAACGGTTGGTATGACTCCCCACTTGCGTCACTTGGTTGATGACCTGCATACTGTTGTTGTGAATGTTTTTCTTGTCAAGGATGAAAATATTTTTAATCCGTCCATCATCAAAAACAAAGTCATAGATATGATTTTCTTGGATTTTTCGTGTTTTTTCAACCAAACCTTCATTGGGACAATCTAAATACTCGACTACAAAACGTTGCCATTCAGCATCCGTAAACGTAACCTTATTAAGCTTTTCAATTTGAGCCTTTGCATTCGCTAAAAGCTCCCCAGGTGTATGGATATCCAATCGTTCATAATTGAGACCATTAACCAAATCTGTAAGCAATTGTCTTTCCAAATCTGCCTCAGACTGAAATTCTCTATCTGTGCGATACTCTGGTTGATACTCAGCCAAGAGAATCCCTTCATTTGTTTCCGCAATTACTTCATGTACTTTTGAATAATCAACCATTTTCATTTTCCTCTTTTGGGTTAAATTTATAATTTTTCTCAAAGCTGTTGAATAATTCTATTAAGGTATTTTTTTCTCGTTCTTGCAATTCTCTAAACTCCAAATCTGATTGACGATTATGTGTGAATAAATCAATCCTTTGAGCATATAACTCTATATTTTCTGTGGTAATCTCATCACCAGCCACTTCTAACCCTAATAAAACTTCTTCCCATCTACTATAACCTAAGAATGTAGCTGTTTTCTCTAATAGATTTCTTAACAAAGCATAATGAAATTTTTCTACTCGTCCACTGTCTACAGCTCTACGTAATTCTTCTCTTACCTTTAGATGATATCCGAAGGGAGAATCTTTCTCAACGTCAGTCAAGATATATTTTACTTCATTGTTATTTTCAATATCTTTTTTCAGCACATAGAAGCATGTCTTCTTAATTCTTTTTTCAAATCTAATTTCATTATATAAGACATTGTAGAAAAGTGGTTGGTGAGTAGAAAGTATAAACTTCAAATCTGTATTTTCAGATTTTGCAATAACATCCTTTAAAAAAATCGCGGAATCAATGATATTGTTATCATCTAATGATGAAATTGGATCATCTATATAAATATACTGAAAGTCAGAGTCAATATCTGGGTCGCTCAATTCTTCAATAATAAGTTCTAAGAGAGTAACGAATATGGACCAAACAAATATTCTCTCCTCTCCTCTAGAAATCTTGACCGTTTCTCCATCTATAGTAAAGCGAATACCCTTAAAATTACTCACATACCTTGGAACACGTTGGTCTCCAATAATATCAAAAATCGGTAAGCCAGAATCATTGACAGCCTGCTCTTTAATATCTTCAAAACTTGGAACTATTGAGCCATGGACAAATTTCTGAAAAGTTTCAATAACCTGATCAAATTTTTGCTGTTCTTCTAAAAAATTACCAAAAAAAGTATTCTTACTATATTTAAGGTAACGATCTTCGTTATTTTCTAAATCATTCTCCCAAGTAAAAAGGTCTTCTGTAAAAGCATTAAAATAAAGTATTTTCTTAATTTTCGACTCTTCATCATTTTCCGAAATATTTAATTTATCCTTTAAAATTATAGATAGCCTTGTTTTCCCTGTAGCATTAAAAGCATAAATTAAATGCACTTTCTTATCATTCGATATCAGTTCCTCCGCAACATCTTCCAATGTATTAAATATTTTATCATCTGGCATGATTCACTTTTCCTTATTCATTAAAATTGAGTAATTGATTTCTCCAATATTCATACTGTTTCTGTCTTAGTTCGATTTCTTTTGGAAGGCCCTCAGAAAGAGAGTTGGTTAAGGTGTTGAAATTGTCAAGAACAGAAACTATACTAGATTGTTTTTCTAGTGGTGGTAGGGTGATTATTTTACTTTGAATCATAGGTTTCGTTAACTGTGGTATCCCACTTTGTGGAATTTCATAGTTATTCTCGATAGAGTTCATAAAATAATAAGCATATTTTAAATTGAGGTTAATTTTTGGAGTCAAAACAAGCAATCTCACTATAGGGAAGAAAGGTTTTTCACGATAACTTGTCCATCCGATTGTACCTCTCGCTGAAACCGTTAGGCTAGGATTCTTGATTCTAGCTTGATTTGTCCAACCATATAATGATTTTTCGTTAATTCCATTAGATAAGATAGGATAACAATATTCTTCTGTTTCAATAGCAGAGATTCCATTCTTTGGAATGTCACCTCCTGCAATAACTTCAAACACACTACCTAGTTCCGCCCGAATTGGACCAAATACCCACTGTAAAAGCTTGATAATAGCAGAGTTGTCCCACTCCTCTACTCTACTCTACTCTCAGTGTACTCGCCTTCGGCGACGAATGTCAAGAGTTTTTCTCTAAAATATTCGTACTGTTTTTGGCGTAGTTCAATCTCCTTGGGAAGTCCGATGTTTAGGTCATTACAAACCATATCAAAGTTGTCTAGAACTTGAACAATACGCGATTGGATTTCGAGAGAAGGGACTGGGATTTTAATTTTATCTAGAATAGCTTGAGTTAAACTAGGTCTTGTTGGATTAGTTGACATTTCTTCTAAATTAACAGTCGTTAAATAATAATAAAAATACTTTGGAATAAGCTTAGTTTCATCAATTTCTGTATAGTAAATTGTATCTACGTTCCAAAAAGCTTTTTCTAAATAGAATAAATTAGAAATAGAACCTTTCCTAGGAATCAATACAGTTGGTTTGTCATAAGAATAATCAGCAACAAACTCTCCCATTTCTCCACCACTACCATATACTGGTATTTCTCCATTTGGAATAGCTTTCCAATCTTTTCCATTCTTCAATTTAGCAACATCTTTAAGTATCTTCCACTCAACATGATAAACCTCATCCTCAAATGATAAGAGTTTATCTCGATAATAAGAATATTGCTTTTTACGTGAGGTCAATTCTGAGGTCAATTCTGAGGTCAATTCTGTAACATACTCTGTCATTTTGTCAAGTTTTTGCACAATTTCTTCTTGAATTTTTAGTGGAGGAATAGGTATAAGAGTAATTTTCGCATTACTCCAATGTCTTTTATAGTTCCCCTCTTTCTTATAAAAATTACAAACGCAATAATATAGATATTTTGCGTTTATACCTTTCTTTGGTTTCAAAATTTTTAAACCATCAGCTCCTTGAACAAAAGCGAAATCTACAAATTTTATATGTTCTGAATGATCTCCAAAAATTATATATTCATCTTTTTCAAGATATTTTTCATTATCTGTATATCCTGCTATGAATTGTTCACCCTGATCAACAATCGGTATTCTTCCTGTCAATTGATACTGCTTCTTAGCTAACTTTACAGGACTTGTCAAAGTAAAAACTACTTCCCCCAACTCTTTCCACTCAACAGGACAGTTTTGGATTTCTTCTAGGATGTTCATGGTTTCCCTCCTTCCTTGGCTAGATTTTCAATACTTTTGATTTCCTCAAGATAATCTTTTTCAACTTGACTGAGAGTCTTGGCTTGGTAGCTCTTATATTCCTTATCTACCTTCTGCTTCATCTGTTCATGAGAGATAGAACCACTATTGTCCAGCAAGTCTTCTCCAGTAGCCTGAAGGATACGATCTACATGTGTTACCCAGTCTGCCATAGTCATGACTTCTTCTCGCTCTGCCTGTCTTTCCGCAAAATCTAGATATCCTGATACAAGCTGATTAAGCCCACGCAGTTCCTTTTCTGTCAGATAGTTCTTGGCAACTTTTGCTTCAGATAGAGTAGGGAGGTCTCCCTTAAAAGTAGTCAAGCCCATAAACTCCTTTTCACTATCAACACGATTGTAGATGAGTTCACTGGCAGTATTGTGGTGAATGGCATAATGCATCTTATTTTGAACCGTCGCAAAAAATTTCTTTGCCTCTAGTGAATTTGCATTGTAGTCGCTTGATGTCGCGAAAAGATCTAAAACCTGACGGTAAAAGACTTTTTCACTCGAGCGGATATCTCGGATTCTTTCAAGGAGTTCTTTAAAGTAAGAGCCTCCACCCAAGTTTTTCAGGCGCTCATCATCCATAGCGAAGCCCTTGATTAGATACTCTTTCAAGACTGTCGAAGCATAGTGTCTAAACTGAATGCCACGAGGGGAACGCACTCGATACCCAATCGCCAGAATCATATCGAGATTATAGTAAGCGACTTTTTTGGACTGAGTTTTACCAGCCATTGCACCGTGACGAGTGGTTGTCAACTGATAGTTGACAACCACTGTTTCATCTAATTCACCATCCTCAAATATTGCCTTGATATGTTTACTAATATTTTGCTTGGAAGTTTGAAAGAGCTCAGCTAGTTCTTGTTGGGTGAGCCAGACCGTTCCATTATCCAGGTGGAGTTCAATAGCTGACTCCCCGTCATCAGTTCTATAGAGAATCACATCATTTGCCATGGCTCAATTCCTCTACAATCTTGTCTATCTCTGCACGCAAGTGGTCAATCTTGGCAACAGTATCAGCGATTTCTTTATTGAGCTCACCAATATCAATCTTCTCCCGGGTATCTTCTTGTTCGACATAGGTTGAAACAGATAGATTGTAATCTTGCTCTGAACCAATCACCTCATTATCAACAAGAGCAGATTTGTAGTCCACACTTTGATAATTAGAAAACAATTCAACTATGTGCTCAATATTGTTATCCGTCAAGACATTGTTATTAGTCTCTTTTTTGAATTCTTTACTCGCATCGATAAAGAGGGTTTTATTTTCTATTTTATTCTTTGCCAGAACCAAAATCGTAGTTGAGATAGGGGTTCCAAAGAAGAGATTTCCCGGAAGGGCTATAACCGCTTCAACAAAGTTATTATCTACTAGATACTGACGAATGGTCTTTTCAGCACCACCACGATAGAAGATACCCGGGAAACAAACAATGGCTGCTCGACCTCTGTTAGACAAGTGGTTGAGACTATGCATAATAAAGGCAAAGTCAGCTTTTGACTTGGGTGCTAACTTGCCAGCTGGCGCAAAACGGTCATCGTTTATCAGAGTTGGGTCTCCATCTCCCACCCATTTGACAGAATACGGAGGATTAGAAACAATAGCATCAAATGGCTTTTCTTCTAAATGCTGAGGATTTAAAAGGGTATCTCCTCGCTTAATATCAAAGTTATTGTAGTTGATATTATGCAAGAACATATTCATACGAGCCAAGTTATAGTTGGTCATGTTAATTTCTTGACCAAAGAAACCATCCTCTAGGATATGTTCTTCATATTGTTTTTTCATCTGGAGCAAAAGCGAGCCCGACCCACATGTTGGGTCGTAAACCTTGTTAATCTTATCCTTGCCGACCATGACTAGTCGAGCTAGTAGTTTAGAAACTGTCTGAGGTGTGAAAAATTCTCCACCACTTTTTCCTGCATTACTAGCATAGTTGGAAATCAAGAACTCATAGGCATCCCCAAAGGCATCGATATCATTTTCCTCAAAGTTACCAAAGTTAATGCTATTGATGCCATTGAGGATATCAGATAGGCGCTTATTTTTTTCTGGAACAGTCCCACCAAGGATGTTGCTTCGTGTATCCAAGTTATCAAACAAACCTTTGATATCATCTTCTGATTTGAAGCCAATCGCTGACTTCTCAATAGCTTGAAAAATATTGGCCAATTCTTCGTTTAAATTTTCATTTTGTGAAGCATCCTTGACTACATTTTCAAATAGTTGACTCGGAAGGATAAAGAAGCCCTTATCCTCAACTGTCCCTGGTTTAAAATCTTGCTCAGCTTCTTGGTCACTTAAGCTAGCATAACGAAATTCTAAGTCGCCAGCCTCATGCTCAGCGCGGTCAAAATAGTCAGCCATGTGCTCTGAAATAAAGCGATAGAAAAGGATTCCTAGGATATATTGCTTAAAATCCCAACCATCTACAGCCCCACGAACATCGTCCGCAATCGCCCAAATTTTACGATGCAGCTCCTTGCGTTCTGCATTTTCTTTACTTGCCATTTTTACTTCCCTTATTTAATGTATTATCTCTTCTATTTTATCATATTTTAAGAAAACCCACTCGAAGTGATAAAAGCGAGTGGGGTAAAAACTATTTTAAAAATAAGATTTGACAATTGTTTTCTATAAAATCAATTACTTTTTGTCAATATTAAGGTAGTAGCACTTCTTCCATACCAGCTTTATCATCACTCTTTATAAATACAATTTTCTGTTTCCCTGTTAATTCAATCAGCTTTTCTTTACCTAGAATGATTGCTAGATTCTTAACAATTGAACGTTTAGCAGGCTCATCAAAATAAGTAAAAACAAATCGGTAATCATACTTTCCATTTTCTGCTAATGCAAAACATTTTTGAAATATTTCCTTATCCAAGGGATCTACTGAGTGTCCAAAAATAATGATATTTTTAGGAAATGATTTCGCTATCCCTACATTTAAATACTCATAAACTGGTTTGAAAAAGTCTTCAAATTTAGTTCCTGTTTCTTTAACAACTCTTTGATAATATTTCTGATAAGGAATTAAATCACTGTTGACATTATTTTCTTTGTCCTCAATTCCAAAGACCATCGTATTGATTCGATTGAAAGTTCTATCCAAATCAATTCGGCCATGTATAAAATGAGTTTTTTCCTCAGAAGTCCCAAATAAATATCCTGATGTATTAGTATAATTAAAGTTTAGAACTGAAGAATTTGATAAATCTGATATTGCATCTAAAGCTGTTGAATTTGCTTCAAACTTTTGAATATCAAAATCTATATAATCTAAATACGACAGATAAATTTCTAATAGCTCAATTAATAAATCAAGTTGATTAAGAAATAACTTATCAAGTTCCTCTATTAGTAGCTCTTTTTCTTTATTATCAAACTCAATCTGACCAAAATTCCCCACGATCACTTTAACAACATAATATTTTGCAATATAATTACTTCTATCTAATAAAACTTTATCAAATTTATAAGTATCAAAATAGTAAATACTTTCAAATAACACATCACTGTTGTTTTTAAAATATACAATAGCATCCAAAAGTCTTGAAATAATGAGTTCAATATTCGACCAATTTATCCCTAGAGTTTCTTCGTTTTCATTAATAAATTTCAAATATAAATTATCTTTGTATTTCTCTATACTAATATTTTTAGCTTTTAGAAACTCCAGTAACTCCTCATCTGGATTAGAAAATAATTGTTTTTCAAACTCAATAAAATCTGTATACTTTGTTTTTCGTCCCATAGCGATATCAAAGCCATTGCCCATAATTAGAATAGTATCTGCCATGAATTTTTCTCCTCTACATAATAGATAATTACTAAAATTATACCACGAAACCACAAAAATCCCCCTTAGAAATCCGCTTCTAAGGGGTTGTCTTTATCCTGCTTCTTGGGCTGGTTCTGCTGGTTTGGTCTTTTTATCTTTTTTGCTACTAGTAATGAGACGGCGCTTGCTATCTCGGATGCTATTGAGTTCCTTGAGGAGTTGGGTCAGGTGTTCCTTTTCAGGATAAGCTTCTGCACTGGCTGCGGTATAGCGCATAAAGAGGTCGTAACTAGTTGAAAGTTCGGTACGGAGTTGTCTGGTCTTGCCAACTTCCTTGGCAGACTTAGAAGCACGCGCCTTACTATCCACTTGGTCATATTCCTCTTGAGCATTGACCACAGCCGTCAGCATAGGTGTCAGTCCTAGACTGGTCACTGCCTCATGATAGGGTGTTTCACTAAGCGTTTTGAGCAGACTCTTGATTTCTGCCGTTTCTACATCATTGCTGTGCTTGGTGATGTCCTTATACTTAGCAAAGACTGGTTTCAGAGTTTCATGTGCTTCTTTGAGCTTGGCATCCTTAATCTTCGCAAATCCTCTATGAAGGGTAAAGAGACCGACCAAGGCACTATCACGATTGCGATCGACTTCTGTCAGATTGCTAGACTCTTTCGTCTCCACCGCCGCAAGTTGAGCTTGAAAATCATCTAGCTTGGTCTTGAAGGGTTCCAAATGTTTGGCATACATTCCCTCATCCTTGTTTGCCTTAGAAAAAGTTGCCAAACTTTGATGAGTATCCATCATCAGGCTTTCAAACTCACGGTTGGTAAAGTTGCTGTAACTAAGAGGGCGAATAGCGTATGTTTTTGTCATGATGATATCCTTTCTATTTAACGAATCATTTTGTTTTTTCTTTATCAAACCAAGACTGGATTAGTTCTGGAAGATAGACCTGTTTTTGATCTGTTTTTACAATGCTTCCTTGTCTACCATGTTGAATCAAAGGTCTATCCTTAAATACAAAGACTTGAAACAATACACAGACCAATAATACAATTCCAACTACAGGAAATGACCATAGTACACTCTCCTCATCATCTCTAACTTTCTTCATTAATTTTTCTCCTTTAAGTTGATACATTCATTCTAACAGTTTCCAAAACCATTTTAACCCCCATCCGCTCAACTGTCATTATTTCCATCTAAAATGTACTTTTCAGGACAAATCAGACATTTCCAACTTAAAAAATCTCTATCTGACTAGACATACACTCCTTCCATCAGATAGAGACTCTTGCTATTTTTCGATTTTAGCCTTTCTAGCTTTAGAATACATATAATCTTTAGCAAATACGACTATTCGAAAGCTAGAAGACCTCAAAACTTTCGTAGATAAGCTATTCGAAGCTTAGAATACTTTTAAATTTATGAAATTACGCTTATTCTAAATCTAGGATACATGTAAATTTTAGGAAAGAGATCTATTCTAAATCTCGAAGGCCTGTATTCCCATCTATTTCTCAGCAAAAACACTCATTCCCCCTTTCTCCTCCAAAATATGGTATAGTAGAAATATACTATCTATGAGGAGTTTACATGTCACAGGATAAACAAATGAAAGCTGTTTCTCCCCTTTTACAGCAAGTTATCAACATCTCATCGATTGTCGGTGGGATTGGGAGTTTGATTTTCTGTATTTGGGCTTATCAGGCTGGGGTTTTACAGTCTAAGGAAACCCTCTCTGCCTTTATCCAGCAGGCAGGTATCTGGGGTCCACCCCTCTTTATCTTTTTACAGATTTTACAAACGGTCGTCCCTATCATTCCTGGGGCCTTGACCTCGGTGGCAGGGGTCTTTATTTACGGGCACATCATCGGTACGATCTACAACTATATCGGCATTGTCATTGGCTGTGCCATTATCTTTTATCTGGTGCGCCTCTATGGAGCTGCCTTTGTCCAGTCCGTCGTCAGCAAGCGTACCTATGACAAGTATATCGGCTGGTTAGATAAGGGCAATCGTTTTGACCGTTTCTTTATCTTTATGATGATTTGGCCTATTAGTCCAGCTGACTTTCTCTGTATGCTAGCTGCCCTGACCAAGATGAGCTTCAAGCGCTATATGACCATCATCATTCTGACCAAGCCCTTTACCCTCGTAGTTTATACCTACGGTCTGACCTATATTATTGACTTTTTCTGGCAAATGCTTTGACACGTAAAAAATCCGTTTGGTTTCCCAAGCGGATTTTGTGCTTTATTTTGAAACTTCTTTTGCAAGAACAAAGTTCCCAAGAGTGGCAGAACCATTTCCCGCTACTGCTGGCGTTACAATGTAATCACGCACATCTGGTACTGGTAGGTAGCCATTAAGAAGAGATGTAAATTTCTCACGGACACGGTCCAGCATGTGTTGTTGAGCCATGACCCCTCCACCAAAGACAATCACGTCTGGGCGGAAAGTCACTGTCGCATTGACCGCAGCTTGAGCGATATAGTAGGCTTGGACATCCCAAACAGGGTTGTTGAGTTCAATATTTTCCCCACGTACACCTGTACGAGCTTCCAAACTTGGACCAGCTGCATAGCCTTCCAGACATCCCTTATGGAAAGGACAAACACCCTTAAACTCTTTTTCAATATCCATTGGGTGTCTAGCAACATAATAATGACCCATTTCAGGATGACCCATACCACCGATAAACTCACCACGTTGGATGACACCTGCACCGATACCTGTACCGATTGTGTAGTAAACCAAGTTTTCGATACGACCGCCAGCATTGTTACGGGCAACCACTTCACCATAGGCAGAGCTGTTTACGTCTGTAGTGAAGTACATTGGCACGTTGAGGGCACGACGAAGGGCACCAAGCAAGTCCACATTTGCCCAGTTTGGTTTTGGAGTCGTCGTGATAAAGCCATAAGTTTTTGAGTTTTTATCAATATCAATCGGACCAAATGACCCAACTGCAAGACCAGCAAGGTTATCGAATTTTGAGAAGAACTCGATGGTTTTATCGATTGTTTCGATTGGAGTTGTTGTTGGAAATTGTGTTTTTTCTACAACGTTAAAGTTTTCATCACCGACAGCACAGACAAACTTTGTACCGCCCGCTTCCAAGCTTCCATATAATTTTGTCATGATAAACCTCTTGTTTTTATTTTCTTTATTATAGCATATTTCGAAAGTCTAAATTTCTCTATTTTTTAGATTTTCCTCTGTAAATCTTACCATTCAAGCAAAAACGAACAAACATGTCATTTGTTCGTTTTCACATTAGAGAGGATTGATTAGATTTTCACTTCGATCACAGCATCCCCCTTCGCAACTGAACCTGTTGCGACTGGAGCTACTGAAGCGTAGTCAGCTGTATTTGTAACGATAACCATTGTTGTATCATCAAGACCAGCTGCAGCAATTTTGTTTGAGTCAAAGGTTCCAAGAACATCGCCAGCTTTAACCTTATCACCTTGAGCAACTTTTGCTTCAAAACCTTCACCATTCATAGATACAGTGTCAATACCAACGTGGATCAAGACTTCAGCACCATCAGTTGTTTTCAAACCAAAAGCGTGTCCTGTTGGAAAGGCGATTGAAACTTCCGCATCAGCTGGTGCATATACCACACCTTGACTTGGTTTCACAGCGATACCTTGTCCCATAGCTCCGCTTGAGAAGACTGGGTCATTGACATCAGCAAGAGCTACAACATCACCGACGATAGGAGTTACAAGTGTTTCATTTTGAAGAGTATCAGTCTCTTCCACTACTGGTGCTTCTACTGTAGGTTCAGTAACTGTTTCTGCGGTTGCTGTAGCAGCTTCATCAGCAAAGACACTAGCTGCTTTTGTTTTCCCGTAGAAATAAGTGAAAGCAAAGGCGGCAACAAAGGACATAATTTCCGCAACTATATACATAGGGATTGAAGCAGCCTTAATAGAAAGGAATCCAATAAATCCAGCCGCTCCCAATGAAACTGCAATAACGTGAGTTAAACCTGCTACGAAGGCACCAATTGCTGAACCAGCAAGGGCGCAGAAGAATGGGAATTTGTATTTCAAGTTTACCCCAAAGAGAGCAGGTTCTGTAATACCAAGGAAGGCAGAAACAGCAGCCGAACTTGACAATCCTTTTGTTTTAGCATTTTTTGTCAAGAAGTAGATTGCAAGAGTAGCCGCACCTTGTGCTACGTTTGCCATTGAAGCAACAACAAAGATGTAGTCTCCAAATCCAGTACCGTTATTATTGTAAGCAGACAACAATTGTGTTTCGATTGCTGGGAATGATTGGTGAAGACCTGTCATAACGATTAGTGAGTAAGTTCCACCAAATAGACCCATACCAAAGGCACCTGTTGTGTTGTACAACCATACAATCGCATTTGTAATCGCATCAGACACAACCAACATAACAGGACCGATAACTGTAAAGGTAAGGAAGCCTGTAAGCATCACTGATAAAAGCGGTGTGAAAGTGAAGTCAACTGCAGATGGCAATTTCTTGTGGAAGAATTTTTCCAAATTTGCTAACAACCAGATTGCAACAAGGACTGGAATAACTTGATAAGCATAGTTAGTTTGTGTAACATGGAAACCTAAGATGTCCCAGAAGGCTTCTTTACCACCCAAATCTGGAGTGGTCATAATCATACCAATTGCCGCACCAAGGAATTGGTTTGCTCCAAAGCGCTTGGCTGCTGAAATACCAACCAAAACAGGGAGGAACATAAATGGAGCAGCAGACATCAATTGAATCATAGCTGAGAAGCCTTTGATAGCAGGATACATATCTTCAATTGATTGAGGTCCAAACAAGTCTGGTGATGTCAAGAAGTTCCGTAAAGCCATCAAGAGACCACCTGCAACTAAGGCAGGGATAATAGGAACAAAGATATCTGACAAAAGTTTAATCAAGTCCATCAATGGATTGAACTTTTTGTCTTTATTAGCAATCTCTTTCAAATCATCTGTCGAAACTTCTTTCAAACCAGTTTTCTTGATGATTTCCGCATACACGAAGTTAACATCACCAGGACCAATGATAATTTGATATTGTCCGTTAGTGCTAAAAGTTCCCTTGACATCCGCATTATTATCTAGAGCTGCTTGATTCACTTTTGATTCGTCTTTCAATACCAAACGAAGACGAGTTGCACAGTGGGCTGCAGCTACAAGATTATCCTTACCGACAGCCTCAATGACCTCGGCAGCAACTTTACTATAATCCATAGCAAAAATCTCCTTATATAAAATTTTGTTCTTGTTTGAAAGCGATTTTATCCGCCCTTACGACTATTATTTTATCATGTTTTAGAAATATGTCAAGCGTTTTGCAGAAAAAATATTCTATCCACTTAGTAAGCTTGCTTTAGATTGATTGATTTTGACTGTTTTAGCAGGCATTCCTTAAAAAATAAGTTTAAAATCTTATTTAAAAGGGTTTTGTTTCATTATCTTTCATATTTTCCTGAAAATTTGATTGATTTCCTGCATTTATTTTGTGATAAACGTTTGACAGTTTTTTCTCTTTTTTAACATAAAAGGCTTGCATTTTTGCTCGAAAACGGTTACTATTAAAAGTGATAAGATTTTCGGAGGAATGAATGAATGGAATGGACAACTGAGCGTCGTTACAGACTTTATCAAGATTGGACGCAAGAAGAAATTAAACATATAAAAGAAAATATGGCACACTCTCCATGGCATACTCATTACCATGTTGAGCCAAAAACAGGACTTCTCAATGACCCAAATGGCTTTTCTTACTTTGATGGCAAGTGGATTGTTTTTTATCAGAACTTTCCTTTTGGTGCAGCCCACGGTTTAAAATCTTGGGTGCAATTGGAAAGTGATGACTTGGTTCACTTTAGAGAAACTGGAGTCAAAGTTTTGCCTGATACTCCATTAGATAGCCACGGTGCCTACTCTGGTTCTGCCATGCAGTTTGGCGATAACTTGTTCCTATTTTATACAGGAAATGTCCGCGATGAAAACTGGATCCGTCACCCGTACCAAATCGGTGCTTTGATGGACAAGGATGGCAAGATTACGAAGATTGACAAGATCTTGATCGACCAGCCAGCAGACTCTACTGACCACTTCCGTGATCCGCAAATTTTTAACTTCAAGGGCCAATACTATGCTATCGTCGGTGGACAGGACTTGGAGAAAAAAGGCTTCGTCCGTCTCTACAAGGCTGTAGACAACGACTATACAAACTGGCAAGCCGTTGGCAACCTTGACTTTGCTAACGACCGTACTGCCTACATGATGGAATGCCCAAATCTTGTCTTTGTCGGGGAGCAACCTGTCCTTCTCTACTGCCCACAAGGTTTAGATAAGAAAGTTCTAGACTACGATAATATCTATCCAAATATGTATAAGATTGGGGCTTCCTTCGACCCTGAAAATGCTAAAATGGTAGATGTATCTCAACTTCAAAACATGGACTATGGTTTCGAAGCCTATGCAACTCAAGCCTTCAACGCTCCTGATGGACGTGCTCTAGCTGTTAGCTGGCTTGGCTTGCCTGATATTTCATATCCATCTGACCGTTTTGACCACCAAGGAACCTTCTCTTTGGTCAAGGAACTCACTATCAAAGACGGCAAACTCCACCAATACCCAGTTGCAGCTATCAAGGACCTTCGTGCTTCTGAAGAACCTTTCTCAAACCGTGCCCAAACTAAGAACACTTACGAACTTGAACTCAGCTTGGAAGCTAATAGCCAGAGCAAGATTGTCTTACTAGCTGATCAAGAAGGCAAGGGACTTTCCATCAACTTTGACCTTGTAAATGGTCAAGTGACAGTGGATCGTAGCCAGGCTGGTGAACAGTATGCCCAAGAATTTGGAACAACTCGCTCTTGCCCTATCGAGAATCAGGCTACTACTGCTACGATTTTCATCGATAACTCTGTCTTTGAAATTTTCATCAATAAAGGAGAAAAAGTATTTTCTGGTCGTGTCTTCCCACATGAGGACCAAAATGGTATCCTGATTAAATCTGGAAACCCAACTGGAACTTACTATGAATTAGATTATGGTCGCAAAACTAACTGATGTCGCCAAACTTGCAGGCGTCAGCCCTACTACCGTTTCTCGGGTTATCAACAAAAAAGGATATCTCTCTGAAAAAACCATTCAAAAGGTTAATGAAGCCATGCGGGAATTGGGCTATAAACCCAACAACCTAGCTCGTAGTCTGCAAGGAAAATCGGCTAAGTTAATCGGTTTGATTTTCCCAAATATTTCCAACGTTTTCTATGCAGAATTGATTGATAAGCTGGAACACCAACTCTTCAAAAATGGTTACAAGACCATCATCTGCAACAGTGAGCACGATTCTGAAAAGGAACGTGAATACATCGAAATGTTGGAAGCCAATCAGGTGGACGGCATCATTTCGGGTAGTCACAACTTGGGAATCGAAGACTACAATCGCGTGACGGCACCAATTATTTCCTTTGACCGAAATCTGTCACCAGATATTCCCGTCGTCTCCTCTGACAACTATGCTGGCGGGGTCCTTGCTGCCCAGACCTTGGTCAAGACAGGCGCCCAATCTATCATCATGATTACAGGGAATGACAATTCCAATTCGCCAACCGGACTACGCCACGCTGGTTTTGCATCCGTACTCCCAAAAGCTCCTATTATCAATGTTTCCAGTGATTTTTCTCCTGTCAGAAAAGAAATGGAAATCAAGAATATCTTAACTCGACAAAAGCCAGATGCCATTTTTGCTTCAGATGACTTAACAGCTATTCTGGTCATTAAAATTGCTCAAGAACTGGGCATTTCTGTCCCTGAAGAGCTCAAGGTCATCGGATACGATGGTACCTACTTTATCGAGAATTACTATCCTCAACTGGCTACTATTAAGCAACCCTTGGAAGAAATTGCCTGCCTTACTGTTGACCTACTCTTGCAGAAGATCGAAGGCAAGGAAGTCGCCACAACAGGTTACTTCTTACCAGTTACATTATTACCAGGAAAAAGTATTTAAGCACAAGAAAACTCAGACCAATTCGTCTGAGTTTTTTATGATCTTAAGTTTTCTAGATAACACTGGGCAGTCTCTAAGTTAAAGGTTTTATCTGCGATGAGGCGATCGACTAGAGGAGCTACCTCGGATTCACTAGCACCTGCGAGGAGTGCTAAGGATTTGGCCTGCAATTTCATGTGGCCTTGCTGAATTCCTGTGCTGACTAAAGCTTTCAGGGCTGCAAAGTTTTGGGCAAGTCCGATAGACACGATAATCTGGGCTAATTCTTTGGCAGAAGGATTTCCCAGTAGCTCATGACTGAGGGCTACACGAGGGTTGAGACCGATAGAGCCACCCTTGGTCGCTACTGGCATGGGTAATGTCATCTCACCAACCAATTCTTCTGAGTCCCTATCTAGACTCCATCGACTAAGACCTTGATAGCGTCCATCTCGACTGGCAAAAGCATGAGCCCCGGCTTCGATGGCACGCCAGTCATTACCAGTGGCAATCAAAATGGCATCAATACCATTAAAAATTCCTTTATTATGGGTAGCTGCTCGATAAGGATCAGCCTGCGCAAACTGGCTAGCCAAAGCTATTTTCTCCGCAATTTCTCGTCCTTGATCCTTTTGGCGGCTCAAGTAGCGAAAGGCGATACGACAGCTTGCTGTCACCAGAGAATCGGTCGCGTAGTTAGATAGGATTCCCATGAGACTTTGTCCCTGACTGAGTTCTTCTAAGACTGGTTTCAAGGCTTCCAGCATGGTGTTGAGCATATTGGCTCCCATGGCTTCTTGGGTATCAACATGGAGATAAACAACAAGGAAGTCTGTTTCGCCTTTTATCTGTTCTACATGCAAATCACGCGCCCCACCTCCTCGTTTAACGATAGAAGGATAGGCTTGATTGGCAAGTTCCAAGAGTTCTGCTTTCTTGCTGGCGATCTGCACTTGCGCTAGATCAGAATCATCAACTTGATAAAGGGCTACCTGTCCAATCATCTGACGCTGATGGACTTGAGCAGTAAAGCCACCTGCACGCTTGATGATTTTGCTGGCATAGCTGGCCGCAGCAACCACAGAGGGTTCTTCTGTCACATAGGGAACTGTGTATTCCTGACCGTTGACGAGGACCTCTGGGACCAGCGAATAAGGCAGAGAAAAAGTTCCCACTACATTCTCACTCAGCTGGTCTGCCACAGTCACACTCATCTGTTCATCCTGCTCCAGACTCGCTTGTCTCTCAGGACTAAGGAGCGCCTGAGCTTTTAACAGCTCGAGGCGCTCTTGGTATGATTTTTTAGAAAATCCATTCCAACTTATCTTCATTATTTTTCAACCTTGCTATAACGGCGTTGGTGGTCGACAATTTCAACCAAGGCATAGTCTTGATTTTCATAGCCAGTAAACTGGGCAGAATTTGTTTCATCCAAGTCCACTTCCTCAAAGAAGACTTTTTCATAGTCAGCAACAGACAGGGCAGTTCGTTGGTTGAGCTTATTCAAACGGTCTTTATCCAGATAAGCTTCATATCCTTCAACCAATTCACCACTGAAGAACTCAGCCACAGCACCACTTCCGTAACTATAAAGGGCAATTTTATCCCCAACCTTCAAACTATCTGTATTTTCCAAGAGAGACAAAAGTCCAAGGAAGAGGGAACCAGTGTAGATATTCCCCACCTTTTGACTGTAGAGAATAGACTGGTCAAAATGCTTTTGCAAGAGGTCTTTTTTCTCTTGAGGCAAGTTCTTATCCATGATTTTTTTCAAGCCTTTTAGCGCTAATTTAGGATAAGGCAAGTGGAAGCAAACAGCCGCAAAATCATCCAAAGTAACCTGGTAGCGTTTTTGGTATTCAAGCCAAGTCGTTTTCAAACTATCCAAATATTGTTGGGTAGAATAGACACCATTTACATAAGGAGTTGTTGAGTAATTTGGACGCCAGAAATCCATGATGTCACGAGTCTGAGCCACATTGTCATTATTAAAGGCCATAATGCGTGGATTTTGTGTAATCAACATGGCCACACTGCCAGCACCCTGAGTTGGTTCTCCTGGAGTTTCAATACCATATTTGGCAATATCACTGGCAATGACCAATACCTTGGACTCTGGAGAATTTTCCACATGCAATTTGGCATAATGAAGGGCAGCTGTCGCTCCATAGCAGGCTTCTTTAATCTCGAAACTACGAGCAAAGGGCTGGATGCCAAGCAAGCCATGCACAAAGACGGCTGCAGCTTTACTTTGGTCAATTCCTGACTCAGTAGCTACAATGACCATGTCAATTTCTTGTCTCTCTTGCTCCGTTAAAATAGAATCACTTGCACTGGCCGCCAAGGTCACGATATCCTCAGTTAGGGGCGCAATACTCAATTCCTTGAGCAAGAGTCCTTTGCTTAATTTTTCAGGGTCAATTCCCCTCGCTTCTGCTAAGTCTTGTAATTTCAAGACATATTGACTGGTCGCAAAACCAATCTTATCAATACCGATTGTCATATTTACCTCTGTTTTATCATTCATTGTAAAAAATCGTTCTATACTATTTTATCACAAATAGCAGTAAAAGAGAGAAAAAAGACTTGATTCACCAAATCAAGTCGCTTATTATTCTAACCATTATGCTGTTTTCGTAAGTGAGAATAAAGTCTGAGAATCACTGTTCCACTAGCCATTCCAATGGAAATGACCAGAGCCAGCATAACAACTAATGTTGCACTTGCCAGCGCTTTATTATAGTCCCCTGTCACAAAAAAGGCAGTTGTTCGGTAGGAGAGATAACCCGGAACCAGTGGTGCCAAGATGGCCAAGATAAAGACCACAGCAGGTGTCTTATAAAGAATACTTAAAATCTGGCTGACACAAGAACCAATAATAGCCGCAATGAAGGTGGCTACGATGACATTGGTCGGTTCTTTAAGCAAGAGATAGATTAGCCAGACAGCCATGCCCAAAATTCCTCCTGGTAAGAGCATGGACCGCTGAACATTGAGTACGATTAGAAAGGTAATAATAGCAAGAAGACTTGCTACTGCTTGTAATAAAAAGGTTGTTAGTGTCATATCAATTCATCAATACCAAGGCGACAGAAGTTCCTGCCCCTAAAGCAAGGGTGATGAGCAGGGATTCAAACATCTTGCTCATACCAGAGTTTATGTGGTTAGTCATAATATCACGGACCGCATTGGTCAAGGCAATTCCTGGTACAAAAGGCATGACCGCACCAGCTATAATCAAATCTGCCGTTGAGGGAAAGCCTGTGTAGCGAGCCCAAAACTGGGCTATCATCCCAAAGACAAAGGCTCCAGCAAAGGCTGTCACAAAGGGAATTCGAATAAACTTCTCCACATAAAGGGAAAAGGCAAAACCAAATAAAGTAGCCACTCCTGCCCCAAGTGCGTCGTAGATATTTCCACTAAACATAATCGAAAAGAATGGGGCGCTAAAGGTCGCAGCCAGAGTTACCTGCAACTTAGTATAGGGAAGGGGTTGAGTTTGTAAAGTCGTCAATTGCTTGAAGGCTGTTTCTAAATCAATCTGCCCCCCTACCAACTGACGAGAAATCTGATTCACATCGCAGACTTTTTCGATGTTATAAGAAGAGGAGGTCACGCGCTTCATACGCGAAATATTGGTATTTTCAATGGAGAAAAAGATTGCGGCAGGCATGGCAAGAACATTGCAATCCACAATCCCCTGCGAATGCGCAATTCGAATCATGGTATCTTCTACACGATGAATCTCTGAACCACTTTTTAAGAGAATGGTCCCTGCTAGCATAATCACATCGATGACGGCATTTAATTCTTTTGATTCTTCCATGCTTTCCTCCTTTTATCAACTCCCTCTATTCTATCACAAATCTGGAGTCAAAAAAAATCTTTGCCATGAAATCATGACAAAGATTCGTTTAATCACGAGAATTTTCGTGGTTTCCTTCACTACTTGATTGATTAGTAGAATGAGTATCTCCTCGTTGATTTCCTTGCTGGTTCCCCTGACTTGGTGTTGTAGTAGAACCTTGGTTTCCACGTTGGGCTGGTGCTGATGATGATGTTGACGGCGGTGTTTTCGGTTTGTAAATTGAAATCTTGATGCGTGTCTTATTCAAATCTACCTTTTCACCTGCTCTTGGACTCTGTTCAACGACGGTACCCTCAGCAGTTCCGGAAGGAGCTGTGGTAACTTCTACAACTTCAATGTTGGCTTCTTTAATACCGACAATTTGAACGAGATTATTTTTAGTAAATTCAAGACTAGATCCTATATAACTTGGCATAGCAACGCTGGTTACTTTCTTAGCAATAGTTAAAGTAATTGTTGAGGCCTTACTCAAATCATAAGTTGTTCCAGCTGACGGGCTCTGTCTAAGAACTGTTCCTTCTTCACTCTCGCTTGATTCTTCTTCCTCTATCTTGATGAGATTTTCAGGTACCTTCTTCTGCTTGAGTTCTGCGATAACATCGGTCGATTTACGGCCGATATAATTGCTCAATTGGAAAGATTGCTTACCTGATGAGACAACCAAATTGATTTTCGTTCCTTCTTTTCGACCAGTTCCAGCGTCAGGATCTGTACGGATAATCCGCCCTTCTTCCACCTTTTCACTAGCCTCTGATTTCTCCTCGCCAATCTCAAAATTGGCTTTCTTGAGGGTTTCCTTGGCTTCCGCCACTGTCTTACCTGCCACATCTGGAATGGCAATGGTTGCAGGAGTTCTGGATAGTATCCAAATAAGAGAAGCTGCCACCAATACAATGCTGGCCAACAAAATCATATAGCGAACTCTAAATTTCCGTTTCTTAACAGGCTTGGTTGCGTAATTGTCCTCTGAAGCCTGCTGACTCGGCTTCGCAGTCTGTGGCTTTGGACTTTGTGTTTGCACCTTAGGAATCGAAGTCAAGGTACTTTGTGGAACTTTAGGAAGAGTCTTGGTGTCAGCCTTAGTGGTATCATTAAACACCAATTTAGGCTCATTGCGACGATTATAAGACAAACTACTAGACAAGTCCACATACATCTCTGCAACTGACTGATAACGATCTGTCAATTTCTTGGCAGTTGCCTTGATGACAACATTCTCTAAAGCCTGAGGCACAGATGGATTCTCAGCTATAACCGATGGCAATGGTTTCTGGAAATGCTGGAGGGCTATGGTCACTGCACTATCCCCATCGTAAGGGATATGTCCTGTCAACATCTCATAAAAGATGATCCCCATGGCATAGATATCACTCTGTACAGTCGCTTTAGAACCACGCGCCTGCTCTGGTGACAAGTAGTGAACCGAACCCAGCATAGAGTTGGTCTGAGTCAGACTCGTCTCTGCAAAGGCTACCGCAATCCCAAAGTCTGTGACCTTGGCAGTCCCATCTGGTGTCAAGAGGATATTTTGAGGTTTCAAATCACGGTGAACAATGCCTCTAGTATGAGCTAAGCGCATAGCCAAGAGGATTTGTCCCATGATTCGGACCGCTTCTTCATTTGAAAGAGGGTGATGTTCCTTGATATAGCGCTTGAGGTCAAGTCCTGCTACGTACTCCATAGCTAAGTACTGTTGACCGTCTTCCTCACCAATATCTGTTATCCGAACGATATGAGGATGGTCTAGATCTGCCATAGCTCTCGCTTCACGCTGAAAACGAGCTACAGCTATTGGGTCCGTCTGGTAGTTGGTCCTCAGGACCTTCACTGCCACTTCTTCTCCATCTAGAATTAAATCCTTGGCCAAATAGACATCTGCCATGCCTCCTCGGCCAATCTGTTTCACAATCCGATACCGCCCGGCAAAAATCTTGCCGATTTGGATCATTCTTCATCCTCCTCGTTCATAGAAACAAGGGCAACCGTAATATTGTCTAAACCTCCTGCATTGTTAGCAAAACGCACGAGCGTCGCTGTTTTATCTGCCAAAGGAATATCACTGGTTACAATATCACAAATCTCACTGCCTGAAATCATGTTGGTTAATCCATCGCTATTAAGTAGGAGATAATCTCCTGTCGCAAGGGTAATCATTCCAAAATCAGGCTGAATTTCGTCTTTTTGACCAATTGACTGGGTAATAATATTTTTCTGTGGGTGGCTAGCTGCTTCTTCAGGTGTCAATTGACCAGCCTTGAGCAATTCATTGACCAAAGAATGGTCGCTTGTTAACTGGTGGTATTCCTCTCCACGAATCAAACCGATACGAGAATCCCCAATGTGGGCATAGATAGCCTGATTGCCAATAATAGCAACAGCCTCGAGAGTTGTTCCCATTCCTTTATAGGCTTCATCTTGTCCCAATTGGTTAATCTTTTGATTTTCAATCTCAAGGTTGTTAGCAAACCATTCACGCACTTCATTAACTGTATCGATTTGAGTATCTACCCAAGCTACACCTAGGTCTGTTACCGCCATTTCACTAGCGATATTCCCTGCGCGATGACCTCCCATACCATCAGCTAGGATAATCATGGTACGTCCAGCTCTATTGACATAGTGGTTGACATAGTCTTGGTTATTTGTTCGTTTCTGACCAACATCTGTTAATAATGAAATTTCCATGTGTTAGTTCCTTCCTAATCTGATATCTTGCGAAATTGACTGATAAAGAATCCATCACTTCCATACAATTCAGGTGTAATGAGGATACAGCCGTCTTTCATGATATCCTTACATTCATGTTCTAGTGTTACCTGCTCAAATTCAGGATGACTTTCTAAAAAAGCCTGTACGACTTGAAAGTTCTCCTCTGAGACAATAGTACAGGTACTATAAGTTATTATACCACCTTTGCGTAGTGTTTGACAAACACTACCTAATATTTCTAGCTGAATTTCCTGCAAGGACGCGAAATCTGCCGTTTCTTTATTGTATTTGATGTCTGGTTTTCGGCGTAGAAGACCAATTCCTGAACAGGGAGCATCCACCAAAATCTTATCAAATGAATTCTGACCAAAAAACTCATGCACCTTTCTGGCATCCAATTTTTGAGTTTGAACCCGATCTGCAACTCCCAGACGTTGAGCATTTTCTTGGATTAAGTCCAACTTGTGGTCATATAAATCCAGAGCAGTTACCTGACCTGTCGTGAGATAAGAGGCTATATGAGCTGTTTTCCCACCCGGAGCTGCACAAGCATCTAGAACCTGCTCATTTCCTTGTAGATCAAGCGTCGGCGCAACCAATTGACTGGACTCATCTTGGATAGTAATGGCTCCCTCCGCAAACAAATCATGGCCTGCAAAATGCCCTTGCTCCTTAACCAGACCAGAAGGAGACAAAGGTGAATCACTAGCCTCCAACAAGGATTGGATTTCCTCTTTTCGACTTAAATCGGTCACACGAATGCTGGCTTTGTTGCGCACCAGAAGACTTTCAAAGATGGCTTGTGCTCGCTCTTCTCCATATTCTTCCTTGAGCTTGGCAACTAGCCAAACTGGGAGAGAATAGGCAATGGAGTCACGCTTGTTTTTTCGTTTGATGCTGGTGATATCTGGCCATCCTTCACGTAGAATACGACGAAGGACAGCGTTGACCAATTTTTCACTGCCTTTTTTACGGACTTTGGCCAATTCTACTGCTTCATTGACCACAGCATGGTCTGGAATCTTGTTCAAATAGCGGAGCTGGTAGGCACTCATGAGGAGAAGGACGTAGAGCCAGCTGTCTAACTGATCTCTGTCTTCGATAAAGTGGGATAGATACCATTCTAAGGTGAGTTTACGGGTTACCGTTCCATAGACCAGCTCGGTCGCCAAACCCTTGTCTGCTGCTGAAAGTTGGCTTCCCTTGAGATGCTTATTTAAGGCGATGTTTGAGTATGCTTGGTTGATAAAGACATCCTCTAATACTGCTAGGGCTAGACTTCTAGCTGTTTCTACTTTAGTCACCAAATCGTTCTCCTACTGTCAATGTCCGTCCAACACCGTTGAGGAAGGAAGCAATGTCCATCTTAGGTTTACCAGCTGGCTGCACTTGTTTGAGGGATAGAGCCCCTTCTGCCGTTGCGACAATCAATTCTTTCTTGCCAATAGAGAGAATCTCACCTGGATTTCCCTGACCTTCTACTGGTAGTGCTTCATAAATCTTAAAGCGGTCGCCCTTAAGGAAAGTATGGGCAACAGGCCACGGGTTCATTCCACGGATCTGATTGAAAAGTTGACGATTGGTCTTAGTCCAATCTAGTTTTTCTTCTTCTGGCTTGATATTTGGCGAGAAAGTGACCTGACTTGGATACTGCGGTTCAGGTTTAATGTCACCAGCAATGTAGGCAGGCAAAGTATCCAAAAGCAAATCGCGACCAACAAGAGCTAATTTCTCAAACAAGGTGCCAACATTATCCTCATCTGTGATCGGAATGCTACGACGAGAAATCATATCTCCTGCATCCATTTCCTTAACCATTTCCATAATGGTCACACCAGCTTCCTTATCCCCTTGAATCAATGCATAATGGATTGGCGCTCCACCACGATGTTTAGGAAGAAGAGAAGCGTGAACATTGACCGCAAAGTCCATGCTATCAAGGAGTTTACTTGGGAGAAACTGCCCAAAAGCAGCAGTCACAATTCCATCCGCTCCTAGTTTCATAATAGCTTCCATCTCTGGACTTCCAGATAGTTTTTCAGGTTGATAAATAGGAAGCCCTGCTTCTTTGGCAGCCTGCTTAACTGGTGTTTCTTGGATCACTTTTTTGCGGCCGACAGCACGGTCTGGCTGGGTCACAACAGCTAGAATCTCATAACGGTCATCTGTCAAAAGTCCTTTTAAGACAGTTGCTGAAAAGTCGGGTGTCCCCATAAAGATTAGTTTTGTCATATCTTCTCCTTCTTATAAAAATTGCTGTGGCTCATGGTCAATGCTGAGACGGAGCTCACTATTTTCTCGAACCTGAGTTAAGGCCAAAACTTGATTTAGTGTCGAGCCCAAGTCATCTTCTAAACGATATTTGATTAAAATTTGATAATGATAAAGATTATGAGTACGGGCGATGGGTTTGGGCGTTGGCCCAAGAATGTTACTGGTCTCTGACAAGCCTGACCGCAAAATGTTCATAACTTCATAGGCGCGTTTGATTACCTCTTCTTCCTTCTTGTGAGAAAGGGTAATGCCAATGGTGAAATAGTAAGGTGGATAGCCAAGTTGTCGTCTGATCCCCATTTCATAAGCGTAAAAGCCTTCGTAGTCCTGATCCTTGGCAAATCGAATAGCGTAGTGCTGCGGATTGTATGACTGAATCAGGACCTGACCTGCTTTTTCAGCCCGTCCTGCCCGACCTGCCACCTGAGTCAAGAGTTGAAAGGTTCTTTCGGAAGAACGGAAATCAGGCAAATTCAAGGCTGTATCGGAATTTAGAACTCCGACCAAAGTCACATTGGGAAAATCCAATCCCTTAGCAATCATCTGAGTTCCTAGCAAGATATCCGCTTCTCCTCGTCCAAACTGGTCAAGAAGAGCTTGGTGACTACCTTTCTTACGAGTCGTGTCCACATCCATCCGTAGAATGCGGGCCTGCGGAAAGAGTTCTGCTAGCTCGTCATAAGCCTTCTGTGTCCCCGTCCCATAGTAACGAATACTGCGACTCTTACAGTTAGGACAGAACTGAGGAATGTCCTTAGAAAAACCACAATAATGGCAGTTCATGGTCTTGGTATCCATGTGCAAGGTCAAGGAAATGTCACAGTTGGGACAAGTATCCACGGTCCCACACTCCCGACACATGACAAAACTAGAATAACCACGGCGATTGAGCATGAGAACCACCTGCTCTTTTTTAGCTAGACGGTCCTGAATGGCTTCTAGCAAGGGAGGCGTAAAGTTTGACGTCTCGTTTTGTCCGATATAGTCTCGAAAGTCAATTACTTGAACTTCAGGGATCCTAGCTAAAGGATTGGCGCGTTGGGTCAGACGTAAATGTTGATAAACGCCTTTGCCAGCCCGAGCACGGCTTTCTAAGCTCGGTGTCGCGGAACCAAGAACCAATGCCGCTTGATTGTATTGGGCCCGTAAAATAGCCACCTCTCTGGCATGGTAACGGGGATTGCTGTCCTGCTTATAAGTCGCTTCATGCTCTTCATCGATAATCATGACACCCAGATTTTTCAGCGGAGCAAAGATGGCAGATCTGGCACCCACAACAACTTGAGCATCGCCACGTTCCACTTTGCGCCATTCATCATACTTTTCACCATTGGACAGGCCTGAATGAAGAATGGCCACTTTCTCACCAAAACGAGCAATAAAACGCTCGGTCATCTGTGGAGTCAAGGAAATCTCAGGCACCAGCAAAATAGCTGTCTTGCCTTTGTCCAAGGCCCCTTGGATAATCTGCAAATAAACCTCGGTCTTCCCACTTCCTGTAATCCCTTGAAGGAGGAAGGGAGGCTGATGACTGCCAATCGCACTGACAACCGCATCACGCGCCTGCCTTTGCTCTGGATTCAATTCCAAAGACTGACTTGTTTCAATTCCTTCAAAATAAGCAGCCGAGCGTTGAACTTCCTTTTGGACTATGGTCACAGCACCTTGTTCCACAAAGAAGTTGACTTGCTCCCGCGAGTAGGACTCTAACAAACTAGCCAAAGAAGCACTCTCTGGATGAGACAGCAAATAATCTCTCAATTCCAACTTTTTCTTAGCACGCGTAGAAATCTCTACACTTTCTAATTGAGCAAGGTCAACCTCATACCAAGACTGGGTCTTGACCTTCTTTTGATCAATTGCCTGATATTCTAGACCAAGCAGGCCTTTTCTAGTCAAACGCATCATTTCAGCTTGCTTAGCTAAATCCAGAGAAGAAAATGCAAGCGAATCCTCTGAACCAAACAAGCGCTCTCGGTCTTCCTGACTCAGACCTGCAAGAGGATAGAGAATCTTGTCATAGCTGGAATTCAAAAATCCTGGCAACATAGCCTTGAGGATAGAGATTTTGTAAGAAAAGACAGACTTGCGGAGCTCCTCAGCCAGCCAGAGTTGTTCTTGCGTGAGTACAGGAGAAAAATCCAGTACCTCAGCAATATCTTTTAAGTCTTGTTCTGTCTCTTCTTCATCTGATCGAGACTCTATACCAAGAACAATCCCTTGAATCAGGCGATTTCCCTTACCAAAGGGCACGTGGACCCGCATCCCGACTTCCAGCATTCCCTCGAATTCCTCAGGAATCCTGTAACTATAGGGCTGGTCCGTCTGCATCAAGGGCACATCTACAATAATCTTGGCTATAGCCATCTTCTCACCTCCTCCTTGTCAGTATATTCTTGCAATAGAAAAAATAAGATTGAGTCCCCCCAACCTTAAATTTTTTCACCATCTTCTTTTTCTTTAGCAATTTGCTCTTTGATTTTCTTTTCTTCTTCTTCTTTGCGACGTTTTTCTTCTTCGATACGGCGACGCACTGCTTCACGTTTCCCTTCTGGATCTGGGTGAATTGTTACGTTTCCTGATTCGATTTCTTCTAAAGCGCGAAGAGTTGATTTTTCAGACTTGAAACCTTGAGTTGCTGGCGCACCTGCTTCCAATTCGTGGGCACGTTTTGCTTCCAAGATTACGAGTGAATATTTTGAAGGAACCTTGTCGAGCAAGGTATCAATAGAGGGTTTTAACATCATTTGCTTGTACCTATTTTCTAAATTTTATCGGGTAGTTGGAGATTTTGGTAACATCTCCTGATAGTGACCAATGACACGATCCACACGGAAGTGCTCTGCTTCAATAACACGTTTGACACGCTCAGCAGCTAGGGGCACCTGATCGTTGACAATCGCATAATCATACTCACGCATGAGGGCAATTTCTTCCTTGGCTTTTTCGATTCGTTGGGCAATCACTTCTGCACTATCTGTTCCACGTCCTACCAAACGATCTTGCAATTCATCCAAATCTGGTGGTGTCAGGAAGATAAAGACAGCATCTGGAACCTTTTTCTTGACCTGAAGAGCGCCCTGAACTTCAATTTCAAGGAAAACATCGATTCCCTTGTCCAAGGTTTCATTGACATAGGTCAGAGGAGTTCCATAGTAGTTGCCGACATATTCTGCGTATTCCAACATCTGTCCTTGACGAATCAGTTCTTCAAATTCTTCGCGAGTACGGAAGAAATAGTCAACACCATCCACTTCTCCAGGACGTTGTGCGCGTGTCGTCATCGATACAGAGTATTGAAATTGGTTTTCAGAACTCTCAAAAATCTCTCTTCTAACCGTTCCTTTTCCAACCCCTGAAGGACCAGAAAAAACGATTAGTAAGCCTCGGTCTGCCATTGTGTCTCCTTTTAGTCAGTCTGTGAAATAACATTTCTCTAGAATAATGACAAAAAGCCAGATTATCCTTTACAGTCTTTCTATCTAGTGTAACAAAAAAGCAGTAATTTTTCAACTGCTCTTTCTTATTTATTTAGCATAATCTACTGCACGAAGCTCGCGAATCACGGTTACCTTGATATTTCCTGGGTAATCTAGATTGTTTTCAATTTTCTCACGAACTTTGTGAGCCAAGATTGTGACTTTGTCGTCCTTGATTTGTCCTGGATTGACCATGATGCGGATTTCACGTCCTGCTTGAAGGGCAAAGCTATTTTGTACTCCTTCAAAGCCGTTAGCAATTTCTTCCAAATCATGGAGACGCTTGATGTAGCTTTCAAGAGACTCACTACGAGCACCTGGCCGAGCTGCGCTCAAGGCATCTGCTGCAGCGACGATCACTGCAATGACGCTCTCAGCTTCAACATCTCCGTGGTGACTAGCAATCGTATTCACCACAACTGGGTGTTCCTTGTACTTACGTGCCAGTTCCATACCGATTTCAACGTGGCTACCTTCAACCTCGCGGTCAATGGCTTTTCCGATATCGTGAAGGAATCCAGCACGACGGGCAAGAGCCGCATTTTCACCAAGTTCGCTCGCCATGATACCAGCCAACTTAGCAACCTCAATCGAATGACGCAAGACATTTTGTCCATAAGAAGTACGGAACTGCAAACGTCCCATAATCTTCATCAAGTCTGGATGAAGGTTTGGCGCACCAATCTCATAGGCTGCTGCCTCACCGTATTCACGGATCTTATTGTCAATCTCTTGACGGTTTTTCTCAACCAGCTCTTCGATACGAGCTGGGTGGATACGACCATCTTTGAGCAACATTTCCATAGTCATACGGGCAATCTCACGACGAATCGGATCAAAACCTGACAAGGTCACTACTTCTGGTGTATCGTCGATAATGACATCAACCCCTGTCAAACTTTCAAAGGTACGAATGTTACGACCTTCACGACCAATAATGCGTCCCTTCATAGTATCGTCTGGCAGATGAACTGTTGAGTTTGTTGACTCTGCTACATATTCACCAGCGATACGTTGCATAGCTTGAACCAGGATGTCCTTGGCCATTTTGTCAGAACGTTCCTTGACCTCTTGCTCAGCTTCGCGAATACGGCTAGCAATCTCCTTGGTCAAGTTTTCCTCTGTCTGTGCCAAGATAATATCTCGTGCTTCTGCCTGAGACAGAGCACCAATACGCTCTAGTTCTGCTTCTTTTTGTCTTTCGACTTCCTCTAATTGCTCTTCACGCGCATCAAGGTTTTTAGCTCTATCAGAAATACTTTGTTCTTTTTGTTCAAGTGTTTGTTCTTTACTCGTCAAATTGTCGTCTTTACGGTCAAGGCTAGTTGCTCTCTCTGTCAAACGACTTTCGATTTGTTTGAGTTCTTGACGTTCTGATTTGAATTCAGCGTCCACTTCTTCACGGTATTTTCTGGCTTCTTCTTTGGCCTCCAATAGTGCTTCTTTTTTAAGAGACTTACTTTCACGCTTAGCTTCATTAACCAATAAATCCGCTTCACGTTCAGCTTGTCCACGTAAATTAGTTGCTTCTTGTTCAGCATTTAAAAGCATCAACTCTGCAGCTTCCTGAGATGATTTCATCTTGGCTGAGATGCTGACATATCCAATGACTAAACCAATGATGACGGCAAAAACAGCAATCGCAAGCGACATGATTTCCATGTTTTTACCTCATTTTATTGTTATTCCGAATGACATACATTCTTTTACATTCTACCATAAAAAAGTGATTTTCACAAACCTAAAATAGAATATGTTTTGAGGAATTTGGAATGCATTTGCTAAAATAAACTTGTTATTTAGAAATAGTAGTTTAGTAGAGACTTGAGAAAAAGCCTACTTTTAAGCAGACTTAGTAATGATCTTTGAAAGACAAGAAAGCGATGCTATCCCCATCCATCATATAAATCAAGCGATTTTCTGCATCAATACGCCGTGACCAAGCTCCTTGGTAGTCATACTTGAGTGGTTCTGGTTTACCTATTCCTGTAAAGGGATCACGTTGAATATCCTTGATTAGTTTATTGATTCTTTTTAACGTTTTCTTATCCTGATTTTGCCAGTAGCAATAATCTGCCCAGGCATCTTCTGTAAACTTGAGCAGCATTCATCACTCCTCAATAACATGGACCTGAGTGCTTCCAGCACGAACTTGAGCCATTCCTCTCAAAACCTTGTCTGATAACTCCTTATTTTGAGCGATTCTCAGGGTTTCTTGAATACTATCCCACTCACTCTTTGAAAGAACTACAATGTCCTCATCTGGATTTTTATTAACCACCGTCAAAGGCTCAAATTCATCATTTACCTTTTTCATGTAGTCCTTTAAATGATTTCGGAATGTTGAGTAAAGAACTGCTTCCATAACCATACCTCGTTTTACCTCTTTTCCACTATTATACATGAAAAGAAAGAAATTGTCAGGAACTTGTACAAGATTTTCTTTTTCTATCTATTTATTCGTAAAAAATTCAAAAAGTCCACCTTTCAGTAGACTTAGTTTATTTCTATTCTTATCGGCACTCTTCCAAAATTCTGCTCTGCTATACTTGGCTTTCCCAGTTGGTAAATCTGGTCTGCCTTTTGGGTCATGACATCCCAAGGTTCTTTGCCAATTCGGCTGACTAGATTGACCTGACCTTTCAGAGACTTAAGGTGTTGTCTGCCTTTTTCGGTAAAACCAAGGACATGAATCCCTTCTGGTAAGTCACTTTCTCTAGCTTGCACCAAGATATAAGTCAAAAGGCGTCTGACACGCGCTTTGGTATATCGTTTGGTCGCAACCGCCTCGACCAATTCTTCCACAGACTGGGCTGTTTTAATAGCTTCATTAATGCGCACAGCCATTTCTTGATTGACCTGATAGATGGTGGTTAGGTCTGGATTGGACAAGATTTGATAGCGAAGCAAGGGAAAATAGTCTTCCCAACTCACCTTATTAGCCTGCTCAAAGAGAGCAACAGATGGCATAAAGCGTTCTAAGAAGTCTTGGTCCTTCTGATGCTGACGCAGAGCTGTCGCCGAGGCAAAGTCCACATCTTTATCCACAGAATGGTAGCCCGCTCCCTGACGCTGAATCGGATACAGCCTGATGTTTCGTCCTGCAACTACCTTGGCATAGGCAAGGGCAAGAACATGATTGGGCGTATTGCCTGAAAAATCAAGATCTGCAAACTCCTTCCACATGGCTTGGGTTTTCTGGGGATAAGATAGGGAATCAGGTAGATTTTCCACAAATTTCTCCATCTCAACACTTTTCTCTGTGTATAAGTCAGCAATTTTCTGGTAGTCCAGAACTTCCTCTGTCCCAAAAGCTAGCCTATCAATACCCAACCGAGCCAAGATATCCACAGCACCTTGACCAAAGAAATCTGCTGCCTGAACACTGACTAAAAAGGGCAATTCTACTACCAAATCTGCCCCATTTCCCAGTGCCATCTGGGCCCGTGTCCACTTGTCCACGATAGCAGGCTCACCTCTCTGCATGAAATTCCCAGACACGGCAACGATTTTCAGCCCCTTCGCCTGCTCAAGCAGGTATTTATGCCCATTATGAAAAGGATTAAACTCCGCGATAATACCTGTGATGGTCATAGTGATCTCCTACTTCTGCGCCACAAAAAACCAACGGGTGCTGGTTTCTGTTGGCTCCTTGTCCTCAAAATCCGCATAGAGTTTGAAGGACTTAAAACCAGCCTGTTCCAGCAAAATATCATAGGTCAAAACCTCATAAGTCCTCTCCTCATGCACTTCATCGTGACGACTAAAGGAACCGTCAGCCTCCTTGATAAAAAAGGTCAATTCATGGATGATGGAGTGAGGTGCTTCGTCCTCGTAGGTATCCCAGAGCATGGCGAACTCTTCCGCATTTTCATGGTAAGAATAGCCTGGAAAAACTTCATCTGTCTGGTAGGTCGAGTGCACGTCAAAGATGAAAACTCCGTCTTCGTTGAGGGCATTATACACTTCCTTAAAAACGTCCCCTACTTCCACCTCATCCTGCATGTAGCAGATAGAGTCCGAATAACAAGTGACAAAGTCGTATTGACCTACCTTGGACAAATCCAGCATATTGCCTTCAATAAAATCAATCTTTTGCTTGTCTGAAGTAGCTCTCTTCTCAGCAATCTTCAACATATCCGCGCTCAAGTCAAGTCCAGTCACATCAAAACCAGCTTGAAAAAAGCGCACAGACTGGATGCCTGTCCCACAAGCCAATTCCAAAAGCTTCTTTCTATCCTTTGTCTTAGGCAAATGACGCAAAGAAAAATCCGTCCATTTATCATATAAACTATCATCCATCACAGCATCGTAAACAGCCGCAAAGGTTTCATAAGTTGCCATAATCATGATCCCAAGAGCCTCCATGGCAAACACCACTCGCCCTATACCTTTCTATCCAATTTTCTAAAATAAGCAAATAAAACCCAGTTGACTGCAACTGAGTTCGTCTTCTAAGCAAGAGCTTCTGAAATATCTACTGACTCTGCCTCATGCCATAGCTTCTCTAGGTTATAGTGGGCACGCATTTCTTCTGAGAAGATATGCACTACAACAGCACCTAGGTCCAGCAAAACCCAGCCTCCCGCTGCATCGCCTTCAACATGGCTACCTTTAAAGCCTGCTTCAGCTACTTTTTCACGGATGTTATCAGCGATAGCGTCCAACTGACGGCTATTCATTGAGCTAGTGATGACAAAATAGTCCGTCACACTAGTCAAATCTTGTACATCAAGTGCAAGGATATCCTCTGCACGTTTCTCATCAGCCGCTTTCACGACTAGTTCTAGTAATTCTTTTTCGTTCATTTAGTCCTCTTTCTAGAAAATATGTTTGTAATCTAGGACATCTGCAAAGCGACCCTCCCAAATGCCCTCATAAAATTCATTTATCGTTTCTGCTGGAATGTCTTTCCCATCAAACGTTGTGCAAGTTCCTTCTGGAATAATAAGCTGATAGCCATATTCAAAAGCAACCTTGACAGAGGTGTCCACACAATATTCTGTCTGCATACCACATAAAACTAATTTTTCAATCCCCTGTTTATCCAAGTATTCTTTTAAACCAGTTTCTTTGAAAATACTGTTATACTTCTTCTGAAAGACCTTTTCATTAGGTTTTCGGCTTAAAAGCTCAGATAACTGCCAATCTTCTGATGTTTGAGCTTCAGCGTTCTCAATATGTTGAACATAAATAATTTCGATATTCTTGCTTCTAGCCTGGTTTTGTAAATAAGAAATTTTGTCCAATAGACTATTTGTCTGAAAACCGGTTTCCACTAAAATATTCTGAACATCAATGATTATAAAAGCCGATTTCATTTAGTCCTCTTTCAAATAGTGCACAAAGGCATTATAGGTTTCAAGGGTTTGGGGATAAATGGGGAATCCCTGATGAGCTAGATGCTCCACGGTACGAGCTGTTTCGTAGGCCACAGCCTTATTGAGCGATAGCACAGCAATCTCACGCGCCACATCCACACCTGGAAAGGCTCGGTTGTGCTCGATATAGTCTGCAACATAGATAACCTTATCAAGATCAGTCATCTGACCAGCACCGACTGTATGGATTTCAATAGCTCGCAGGATTTCTGAATCATGCAAATCCAAATCTTCTTGAATCTTGTAGATGCCAACCATGCCATGCCAGACATTATTACCCCAGTTTTTGAGGTCAGGGTCTAGCTGATAACGGTCAATCAAATCCAGAAATTCCTGATCTGACAGCTTTTTAGCGTAGTCATGAAGAAGGCCTGCTAGTCCTGCTTTCTCGGCATCGACTCCGAATCGCTTCGCAAGCTCTATGGCTGCACGCTCCACACCCAAGCAATGAGTTAAGCGTTTTTCAGGTAGAAGCTCTGCCATTTTTTCCAACAAAGTATCTCGAGAGCAGTTGATATAGTCTTGATAGGCCATCAGTAGAGTCCCTCCTTCTCGATGTAGTCTAGCACCGGCTGAGGTAGGAGAAAGTTAGGTTTTCGACCTTGGGCAAGGAAGTCACGCACCATGCTGGACGAGATATCCATGAGGGGCACATCCACCCAGATAACTGGGTAAGAAGTTCCAGCCTTGTAGCGTGGGCGCTGAACCCCCACAAACTGAACCATGTCAACCAGCTCATCAATTCGGTACCACTTAGGTAGATAGTCCACCATGTCAGCACCGATGATAAAGTAATAATCCGTATCAGGATGTTGCTCTGTCAAAATCTTCATGGTGTCGTAGGTGTAAGAAATGCCCTTACGTTCCAACTCAATGGTTTCAATGGCTAGGCCGTCAATTCCCTCAATCGCTAACTCAAGCATCTTGAGACGATGGTATTCAGGAATGGTTTCCTTTTTATCAACATGAGGAGGTTGGTATTCTGGCATGAGCAGAACCTGGTCTAGTCCCAACTGTTGCCGCACTTGGTCCGCAACGATCAGATGGGCATTGTGAACAGGGTTAAAATTCCCCCCTAAAATCCCGACTTGCTTGCGTTTTTTCTCCTTGATTTCTGGCTCCAACTCTACTTTGGTAAAGGGAGTCAATAGTTCGATTGCCATAGGCTAGTCTCCTTTATTTCTCTGTAAAAACAGTTATTTGGAGTTTCGGTCTTAGATTTCTTTGACTTTTTTAGAAATCTTGCGATTTTCTTTCTTGCTAGATTGCTTAAACAAAATCAAGATGCGTCCGATTTTTTGGACTGTATCCACACCGATTTCTTCTTCCAAAATTTCAGCTACTTCGTGGATATTTTCATCTGTGTTTTGCAAAAGAGTAACCTTGATCAATTCACGTGCGTCAAGAGCCTGACGAACGCTAGTTTTGATTTGATCGTTGAGACCATTTTTCCCGATTTGGATGATGGGTTTGAGGGTGTGTGCCTGGCTGTTGAGGAAGGCACGTTGTTTTGATGTTAATGACATAATTTCTTTAAAAGAGTTTCTTTTTATACTTTTCTGAAGTGGTGACGGACGTCAGCAAAGTCCTTTGGACTTTCATGACTAAAATTTGAGCCTAAGGTCTCAAATTTTCCGCAGTTGGTACAATCACTTGTACCAACTGACACCACAGTGAAAAGTATTCGCTGTGGGCTCTCAGGGCACGCACGAATTTAGACAACCCTTTCCTTTCTGTGTTTAAATAATTGCTTTTCGTGTGACGACGGCGACGCCTTCTGGTGCCCAGACGGCGACTTTGGCGGTGCCTGTTACGCGGATCCAGCCGAGTCCAGAGATGACTAGGTCTGTCTTGTCCTTGATGGTAAATACATGCTCAACCAGTTTAGGAAAATCTTCTTTTTCCTTACTATTTGGTGGTGTTAGAAGGGTTCCAAGATGCTTGTCGTAAAAGGCACTAGCGCCTTCTAGCTTGGTACGGTGGAGTTTGAGTTCATTGTCAAAGAAAGCAGTAAATCCTTGTTTTTCTCCTGATATAAAGTCAAAACGTCCGAGACCTCCTAAAAACAGGGTTTGCTCTGGGTTAAGCTGATAAGTTTTAGGCTTGATTTCCTTTTTAGGGCTGACATACTTGAGGTTTTTAGCCGTCAAGTAGTGGGCCATCTGGTGACGGTGGATAATCCCCGGTGTATCGTAGATATAAGAACCGTCATCAAGCGGAATCTCGATCTTGTCCAAGGTTGTCCCTGGGAAGCGCGAAGTCGTAATGACATTCTGGTCACCCGTGATTTCTTGGATAATAGCATTGATAAGAGTTGATTTTCCAACGTTGGTTACACCGACCACATAGACATCGCGGCCCTTACGGTAGTGTTCAATCTTGTCAATGACTTCCTTAATGGCATGTTTGTTTTGTGCTGAAGTTAGGACGACATCGACTGGACGAAGTCCTTCTTCGTGGGCACGTTCCATGAGCCACTGGCTAATCTTGCCTGGTTTAACAGACTTGGGAAGGATATCTTTTTTATTTCCAACCAAGAGGACATCATTGCCCGAGACGAAACGTGGCAAGCCTGGGATGACAGAGCCATTAAAGTCAAAGATATCAATGACATTGACCACTAAGGCATCACTGTCTCCCACCTCGTGCAAGAGCTTTAGGAAATCATCGTCCGTCAACTGGACATCCGTGATTTCATTGTAGTGGCGGAGACGGAAACAACGTTGGCAATAAACTTCGCCAGTTTCCAAACCTTTTTCAAGTGCCGACTGGGGGGTGAAACCAAGACCAGCCTTATCTGTCGTCTGAATGGTTGCTCCACAACCAATACAGAGAATTTCTTCCATAGTTAAATTCCTTTTTTATATGTAATCGGTCCGTACTTTTCAGTGATTTTTCGCATGACACGGCGCTCGCGAGCCCGGTTGATCTGCGTCTTGATTGAGTCGTGTTGGACCAAGGGTTTGACTAAAATCGAGCGAATACCTGCACGGTGGGCTGCTCGAATATCTGTCATGAGCTGGTCGCCAACCATGACCACTTCACTTTTCTCATAGTGGAATTCCTTCATGGCACGATCAATCCCAAATGTGAAGGGCTTCAGAGCCCAATAAACGTAATCAATTCCAAATTTCTCAACTGCTCGTTGGACGCGTTTTTTAGTGTTATTTGATACCACAATGATGCGAATGCCCGCGTCCCGAAGATCATGTAGCCATTGCTTCATCTCTGGCGTCCCGTCAGGGTTGTTCCAAGCAATGAGGGTATTGTCCAAATCGACCAAAACAGCCTTGATTCCATGCGCCTGCAGGCTTGGGACTGTCAGATCATAGACTGCTTCCACAGCAAAGTCTGGCATGTAGTTTTCAATCACCATTTTGGCTCCTTTTCTTTTATTTTCTAGTAATTTTCTTCAGCCATTGAGATAAGGCCACCCATAAAATCAAGCTAGTCATTAAGATATAAATCCAAGCATTTGGCTCTTCTGTAAATGGTAGAGGAACATTCATTCCGAAGAAACCTGTAATAACCGCAAGTACTGCTAGTAAGACGGAGATAATAGTCAAAATTGACAAACTATCATTCAAGTTATTGTTTAGGATGTTGTTGTAAGAAGCTGAGAGTTGTTGCAAGACTTGAGAAATCAAGTCTGTCATAGACACCAACTGATGGGCTTCAATCATGGCATCATCAAACTGCTCTCGTTCGACATCATTAAATCTCCGATAAAGAGCATGGCCCTGGATATGTTCCAAGAGGAGTCGATTTTGTTTTGCTGCTGCTGTCAAGTAAACCATACCAGTCTCCAAGTCAGAGAGGGCGAAGAGATTTTTCTTTGTTGTAGTTTGACGTAGCAAGGCACTAATTTCGTCCTTACTTTTATCCATCTCTTCAATGACAGGATAATAAGCGTTACTGATAATCTCTAAACCAGCAAAGAGAAACTTGTAAATAGAAAGCGACTCATGGCTATCCAGATAAGCTGACATCTGATCAATGACATAAGCATTCTTATGGTTGCTGATGGTAATCATTCGTTGTCTTTCGACGATAAAGGTCATGGGAATCGCTTCATAATATTCTTTGTCTTTTTCTAAATCAAGAACATTATAAATAAAGGTTACCGTCTCCGTTTCACGGTTATAATCCATATGAGCTCGTTCATTTCTATCCAGAGCATACTCAATGGTTTCCTTGTCCAATCCATAGATGTCAGAAAGATCTTCCATATTTTTAATCTTATCCACATCAAGGTCTATCCAGGTACAACCATTGCCCAACTGCTTTTCTAAAACCATCTTTTCTCCTTTATTAAACTCTTTCTATTGTACCACAAATTACTTAAAATAACAGGTCTAGTCTGTGCGTGAGAAATTGCTGACGACGGTGATATTCCGATTGGGAACGAAGTGCAGAACCTGATCTTCTCCTCTGAGTTGCGTTGTTCGAATGCCGACACTGACAACCTTGCCCGATACGGTAATAGGACCATTTGTCAAAACGACCTCATCTCCCACATCCAGTTGACGTTCAAAGAGGATGAAAAAGCCATTGATGACATCAGATAGAAAGCCTTGGGCTCCCATCCCAATAGCCACCCCAGCAATCCCAGCCCCTGCCAGCAAACTAGAAACTGGCAAACCTAAAATCGACAAAATGCAGTAAAGCAAAAAGAAATAAAGGGTATAATTAAACACATTTTCTAACAGACGTGAGATGGTTTTCTGACGCCCGATATCATGACGAGACATTTTTAAAGAAGGTTTAACAATTCTCTGCACCATGGTATGAAGTAGTTTCTTAGCTATATAGAATAGCAAAAATAGAAATAACAGAGAAATTAACTTGGTTAAGATATTCTCAATAATCGTTGTTATATCAAGCTTATTGAGGTAGGTTTGAATAAATTCTTGCATAGAAAACTCCTTTCATTTATTATACCATACTTTCACAAGTGATGAATCTCCATAAATATTCAAAAATAATAGCCAAAATAGACAGAAAATTCTTGATTTTAGCTCATATTTATACTATAATCATAAACATTACACAACAAAGGAGATTGTTATGAAAAAAATCATTCATGCTTGGAATAAGGCAAGCCTAATCAAACGGATTTTGATTGGTATGCTTATTGGAGGAACCCTAGGGCTGACACTTCCTAACATTTCAGGAATTGGTTTACTTGGAGATCTCTTTGTTGGTGGCCTCAAAGCCATCGCACCTATTCTAGTCTTTGCCCTCGTTGCCAATGCCCTTTCCCAACATCAAAAGGGTCAAGATAGCAACATGAAAACGGTTATCCTCCTTTACTTGGTGGGAACCTTTGCAGCGGCACTTGTTGCTGTCCTAGCAAGCTTCATCGTCCCTGTTGAGATTACCTTAAATAGTGCCAATACAGAAATCGCACCACCAGATGGAATTGGCCAGGTCCTCAGCAACCTCTTGCTCAAACTGGTTGACAACCCAGTCAATGCCCTTGTCACAGCCAACTACATCGGTATCCTATCCTGGGCAGTTGTTTTCGGGATTGCTATGAGAGAAGCCAGCAAAAATAGTAAAGAATTGCTGAAAACCATAGCTGATGTGACTTCTAAGATTGTCGAATGGATTATCAACCTAGCTCCATTTGGTATCCTTGGTCTTGTCTTCAAAACCATCTCTGATAAGGGAATCGGAAGCCTCGCTAACTACGGAATCTTGCTTGCCCTCTTGGTGACAACTATGTTCTTTGTCGCTCTGGTTGTCAATCCATTGATTGCCTTTCTCTTTATGAAGAGAAATCCTTATCCCCTCGTTTGGAAATGTTTGCGTGTCAGCGGTGTTACAGCCTTCTTTACTCGTAGTTCTGCGGCGAACATCCCTGTCAACATGAAACTTTGTCACGACCTCGGTCTGGATCCAGATACCTATTCTGTTTCTATCCCACTTGGTTCTACTATCAACATGGCCGGGGCAGCGATTACTATTAACATTTTGACCCTTGCTGCAGTAAATACTTTGGGAATCCCTGTTGACTTTGCAACAGCCTTTGTCCTCAGTGTAGTAGCAGCTATCTCAGCCTGTGGCGCTTCTGGTATTGCGGGCGGTTCCCTCCTTCTTATCCCAGTTGCTTGTAGCCTTTTCGGTATTTCTAACGATATTGCCATGCAAGTTGTTGGGGTTGGTTTTGTGATTGGGGTCATCCAAGACTCATGTGAAACAGCCCTCAACTCTTCTACAGACGTCCTCTTTACTGCCGTTGCCGAATACGCAGCAGCCCGTAAAAAATAATCTATAAAGACAAGCCTGCTCAGGTCTTGTCTTTTCCGCTTTTATTCTAGTCTTATTAGGAAATTCTTATGTCTATTAGCCAACGTACGACCAAGCTCATCTTAGCCACCTGTCTTGCCTGTCTTCTTGCTTATTTTCTCAATCTCTCCTCAGCAGTTTCAGCCGGAATCATCGCCCTCTTGAGCCTATCCGATACCCGTAGAAGCACCTTAAAACTGGCCCGCAATCGGCTCTTTTCCATGCTTCTAGCTCTGGCTATTGGGGTTTTGGTCTTTCACTTGAGCGGATTTCATATCTGGAGCCTTGGCCTCTATTTGGCCCTATACGTTCCTCTAGCCTACAAGATGGGCTGGGAAATTGGCATCACACCAAGTAGCGTTTTGGTTAGCCACCTCTTGGTGCAAGAATCAACCTCTCCAGAACTCCTAGTCAACGAATTCCTTCTCTTTGCTATCGGTACTGGATTTGCCTTGCTTGTTAATCTCTACATGCCTTCACGAGAAGAGGACATCCAGCATTACCACACATTAGTAGAAGAAAAGTTAAAAGATATCCTCCAGCGCTTCAAATATTATTTATCCAGAGGGGATGGACGCAACCGAGCACAACTGGTTGAAGAATTAGACACCCTTTTGGAAGAAGCCCTCAGACTGGTCTATTTGGATCACTCTGACCACCTCTTTCACCAGACCGATTACCATATTCACTATTTTGAGATGAGACAGCGACAAAGTCGCATCCTGCGAAACATGGCCCAGCAAATCAACACCTGTCACCTAGCTGCCAGTGAGAGCCTGATTTTGGCCCAACTCTTTTCAAAAATTGCAGGTCAACTGAGCCAGACCAATCCTGCTTCTGATTTGCTAGATGAAATTGAACGTTATCTGGAAGTCTTTCGGAACCGCAGTCTACCCAAGACAAGAGAAGAATTTGAAACCCGTGCCACACTTCTTCAACTCCTACGTGAAGCAAAAACCTTCATCCAAGTAAAAGTTGATTTTTACCAAAAATATGGACAGTAAAAAAGAAAACTTCAGACCAATCACAAAAGGTGAATATCTGAAGTTTTCTTTTATTTGTAAGTTAGCACCATAAAGGTTAGTAATAAGACAAATAAGGCCAAACTCACCAATAAGGTGAGCACCTTTACCAAGGTGTTGCTCTGCCAGTAACTTGGTTTACCAATATTACTAGTGGCATCCATGGAAAATAGTTGATTTTGACGGGGTTGTATAGTTACCAATACAATCAAAGCAAGAGATAGGATAATAGCTAAAACAATTAGTATTTCAATCATAGATCTACCTCAAAATTCCCAGCAAAGTAAAGAGCAAACCAATCAGAATCATCAAACCCAGTAAGAGTGAAAAAGTCTTACTAATCTTTTCCCCTCGGGTTTCTTTTTCCTTCTTGATGGGTTTTTGTTTCAACTCTTCCATGCGGCCTTCAACGTCTTTGTAAAATAAATCTTCCTCTGACATGTTAGCCTCCTAAAACAGTTTGCAAGGTTTCCTGATATCGCACCAAGTCAACATAGTTGGCATGTTGGCCTTGTTTGCCAAGTGCCTGACGCATTTGATCAACATCTGAAAGAGCCAGTTTAATGGTCTCAACCAAAGCAGAAACTTCACTACTTTCAAATAGATGATCAGGAGCGATATAGAGTCTATTGTGTACCGTTTGGTTGAATCCCAGAATCAAGAGATTGTGCTCAAAGGCCTGACGCACTGCCTGCAACAACTCATTGCTGTGATTGATATCCAAATAAATATCCGATAGTTGATACAACTCCTGAATCTTCTGTGGACTAGCGTTCTGGTAAAGGACCAAATTAGGATAACGAAGCATGTCTAAGAGCTTAGAAGACATCTCTGTCACTGCTGCGATACGGAAAGTGACATCAGGCAGGGCTTCTACGATTGCTTCCACTTGCTCAATCTGATCTGAATTAGTCAAGATTAAGGCATCTCTTCGAAGGAAATTATCACGTTTAAACTGATAATGGTAACCCAAGTGCACAAACTGATCATGGTATTTCTCGTCAGTCAACTCTAAAGCGCGCTCATAAGTCGCCTTGTTGGGAATGATAATCTTCTTAGTACGCACGTCATCACTTTCCAAAATCAACTGCATATTGCCTGGAATAGCATCATAGAGAGGTTCCTGCCAAACCAAAACATCTGAACCAGATTTATCTGGATGATGGAAGGAAACCAAGAAAGCAGTAGCTAGAGTATTAAAGACAATCTGATGCTTATCTAGCTCCAAATCTTGTAAGAAGAAGGTGAGAAATTCTACTCGATTGGTAAAGTAACGCATGGACTGACCAGGTAAGGTCAATAAGATGTCACCCGTCACATGGTTTTCAAGTAATACCTTTTGGCCATTGACATCTTGGTAAATCGTCATAATCGGCTCACTATCTGCGCTATAGGTCGTTGTAGCAAAACAAGCTCCGAAACGATTGTAATGATCAACTTGACGGACTCGACCTTCCAGGTCTTTCCAATCTACTTGCTTAACCAAGCGAGCCTGCATTCCGTCAGCATAATGAATGACGGCTCTCTCCTGCGTCATATCTTCAATACGAGCAGACTGATTATTGCCTGAAATTTCCCAAAAAGCTGGAACAGGAACTTGGTTGAAATAGAGAGGTTTTCCCTTTTCATAGCCTAGATAATAGGTAAAAGGAGAAACCAGACCATCAGGCAGAAAGCCATCTGCATCGATGACCACTCCAAGTTGAGAAAGACCAGTAGCTACTAAACTTTCATGTAAATCTCGACTTTCCTGACTATAACGATCATAAAGTTCAATCATGAAGCACCTCCTCTACTGTTCTCTTCCATTTTTCTATAATTTCTTTGGTTAAGAAATCTTCTGCAATTTGATAAGAATGGGCACGCATGGCTTCCAAACGATTTTCTTGATACAGTTGGCAAATCTTAGCTGCAAAAGCTTGCCTGATTTGGTCCTCCACATGGTCAGATGAACTTGGAATCAGATAACCATTTTGCCCATCCTCTATAAAAGTCTGATTACCATAAGGCACATCAAAACCGATGAGAGGGAGACCCGAACCAATCGCTTCCATCAGGGTCAGACCAAATCCTTCGCTGGTTGAAGCCGTCAAGTAGACCTCATACTGGCTATAAATCTGCGAAAGTTCCGCATGTCCCTTGAGATGGATATAATCCTCAGCCTGATGCGTTGTAATAATTTCTCTAAGCAGAGAATCTTCTCCACCACTACCATAGATATCAAAGGTTAATTCAGGAATTTCCTTACGAGCTTCAATGACCGCCTTGACCAACCAGTCGATATGTTTTTCTTTGGCCAGACGCGAAGCGGTAATTAAAGAAAAGGGCTTACGTCCCTGACTTGACTCCGTCAAGGAATTAATACTTCCTACAGGAATGGTAACAATCTTTGGGCGATGCTGGGTGTATTTGGCAAATTGCTCTTGTAGAACTTCCTTTTGTCTATCAGTAGACACGATAAAGAAGTCAACCTTATCTGCATTGGTAAACTGATAGTCATAATAGTTATTCCAAAGGATATAGTCCTCATTTGTAGCATTTTCACTATAATGCTCCGCATGAACAACTACCGCTAGATGCGCGGCCTGTGCTTCCTCAAACACAACCTGACCAATGCCTGTCTCCCTATCCAGAATGACCAAATCAGACTTGTTCAAATTCAAGGATTTCATAAAAGCACGCATGAAAGCTGGCTTCCCATAGAAAATCTTATCCTTGAAACGGTAAACCTCTTCCTTACCTTGATTCATCAAGATATCATAGGCCGGAGTTCCGTCTTCATTGTAGAATGTCCGTTGATATAGCACTGCAACATTGTCCTTGGGAGCAAAGTATTCGGTACAATAACGAGTATAAGAAAAGTAATCCTTACGAATCAAATTTCCTTTAAAAACATACTCAGCATGTTGAACCAAATCCTTATTTTCATCAACCAAATAACAGGTTACAAACTTATCTTGGTCAGAAAAGAAGACACGTAAAACCTTACCATTCTTTTCTCTACGACTTTCCACACCGCCAAAGTAAGCCAAGACCTCATCTACTGTTACACTTGTTGGTGCAATCTTAATATCTGTAAAGTGATTATATAGCCAAATAACTTGATCATCATCAAAACCAATATTGGCTGTTAAATGCTGAATATTATCGGCTAAAATCATATCTGTAAAGATAAACTTAGAAGACAGATTTAGACTTCTAAAAATACCAGCACGATAGGCTTGGGCATATTCAACACCACTGCTAGCCCAGCCAATTCCTAAATTTATATTATAAATCGTCATATATTCCTCTTCTTATGGGAAATGAGTAATAATCTCACCCTTTGGAGTGACCTCAACCAGCCCCATCAGGAGATTTCGTACCATATCAGCACGAATTTGCTCTTTCATCGCTTCAAAGCCTGCATAGGCTTCTTGATAATATTCTACAATTGGGTTTTTCTGTGCAGCAGATTGGCCACCGATAGCCATAGATAATTGTTGTAGATAGTCTACTTGCTCCACCCAGTTATCATCAATAGCCTTAAGTAGAGAGAGTCGTAAATACTGTTCATACAAGTCGTGTTTCTCCAGTAATTCCTTCTTTTCAGAGAGTTCTCTATTCACAACTTGTCGAATAAAAGAGCGGACTTGTTTCTGATTAGCTAAGTCTAGATTATCTGGAATTTCCTTTACATGGAAACTGATATTGGTAACAATAAAGTGAAACAGTAATTCACGACTGGCATAGTGTTCAGCCGCTACCTCTTCTGTATATCTCTCAATGATATCCACAACTACATCTTCTAAGTCACGAGAACCATCTATTAGACGATTGCGTTCCTTGTAAACCATATCACGTTGGATATTCATGCTCTCAGCATACTCTAAGGTCTGACGACGTGCCGAACGTCCAGCACTATCACTTGCTTGTTGAGCTTTTTCAACTAATTTCCGATACTTACGACCTTTGAGAATTTCTGGTTGCATCATATCTTGAACTTGGTAATCTTTATACTTCTTGTGAACCCAAGATGGACCAAATTTCTTAATAACATCATCTTCTAAGGATACAAAAAACTTACTCATACCAGGATCTCCCTGACGGCCAGAACGTCCACGAATTTGCAGGTCGATCCGCTGACTTTCCATCCGCTCAGTTCCAATAACAATCAAGCCACCAAGTTCTGCGACTCCCTTACCCAGTTTGATATCCGTACCCCGTCCTGCCATGGAGGTTGCCACTGTCACAGCCCCCATCTGACCTGACTCGGAGATAATCTGAGCCTCACGCGCCGCATTATTAGCATTTAGGACATTATGAGCAATTCCTTCACGTAATAAAAGAGATGAGTAAAGATGTGACATCTCAACTGATCCGACAAAAACGAGCAAAGGATTCCCCTTAGCATGGTATTCTTTGATATACTCCAAAGAAGCATACACTTTTTCAGGTAAAGTGACATATAGATTATCTGGATAGTCAATCCGTTGTCTAGGACGATTGGTTGGAATCCGAATAACAGCCATATTATAAGTCTCAAGAAATTCTTTTTCTGCTACCTTTCCTGTCCCCGTCATTCCAGATACTTTTTTAAACATCTTAAAGAGACTTTGATAGGTAATGGAAGCCATAGCTCTCGTTTCAGGAGACAACTTCACGTGTTCCTTTGCTTCAATGGCCTGATGAAGTCCTCCCTGCAGTTTGGTCATTTCCATTAGACGGCCTGTTCCCTTATCCACCAGTACCATTTCATTCCCACGAATGATATAGTCCTTATCTTTGGTAAAGAGTTTATGGGCTCGAATCGCATAAACTAAATGACGAGCAAAGGAAGCATGTTCTTCCTTATATAAATTATCAATCCCTAGGAAACTTTCAGCAGACTTAGCACCCTTAGTAGTAAACCAGACCTCTTCCTTCTCCTCTTTGAAAATATAATCCTCTCCTTCGACCAGCGTTGTCACCAGTGTATCAATGATTGCATAGTAATTTGACTGAACACGAGGAGAACCCGCAATAATCAAAGGAGTTTGTGCACTATCCAGCAAGATATCATCAATTTCATCAATAATGACATAGTTAAAAGGTCGCAAAAACTTACCTTCTTCATTCGAAGACAAATTATCATTTAGGTAATCAAAACCTAAATTACTATTGGTTGTGTATATGATATCCGAAGCATAAATAAGCTTCTTTTCTTCAGATTTCATTTCCTTTTTGGGATCCCCTGTAAATGGGACCCCAATAGTCAAGCCTAGGAAACGATAAACTTGGCCCATTTCCTCTGCATCACGCTTTGATAAATACTCATTAGGCGTAACAACCATCACACCTTCTCCTGAAAGAGCGTTCAAATAGACAGGCATGGTGGCTGTTAGGGTTTTCCCTTCCCCTGTGTTCATCTCAGCAACATTTCCATAGTGCATGACAATAGCTCCCATGACCTGAACATCATAGGGGAACATCCCTAAAATCCGCTTGTCTGCTTCACGCACCACTGCAAAAGCTTCTACTAAAAGGTCATCTAGACTTTCTCCCTTGGAAAGACGCTGACGAAACTCCACAGTTTTAGCGACCAATTCTTGATCCGAAAGAGAGGACATCTTGCCTTTTAAGGTATTGATCCTCTTTAAAATATTTTTCACTTTCCTAAGCTGGAAATCTTGACCTAAACGTCTAAACACTTCTAATCTCCTTGATAGAAAAATGATAAAAAGTTAAAGTTTCAAAACCAGCACTTAAAAGAGAAACTTGATAAGTATAACTATCCTCTGGATAAGTAAATATAAAATCTTTCACTTTTTCTACCTTTTCTTCTAAAATATCACCATAGCGGTCAAAAAAAGTTATCTTGGTATAAACACCATTTTCAGGCTGACAATCAAAAACCAGTGATAGTTGATACTCCTGATTTCTTTTTAGTAAGGGAAGCTGTGGCTGAGTCCGTGCAGCCTGGTAATTGACACTAGAAAGCCAAGTCTTGAGAATCTCCCCAGATGGCAATAGAGGATTATAGAGCCGAATACTTTTGTCAGGGTAATAAGATACAGTTGATCCGTACATATAAGTCCCACCAACTTCTCCCCAATGAATAGACTGTCTCTGTGTGATAATCATTCTTTCTCCCTTCCAAAACCACTTGCTAGTACCATTCGATAAAAGTGAAGAAACCAAGCAATATTGGTATCTGTATCATCATTGTGTCGTCCAGCAGTTCCTTTAGATAAAATCTTGGCACCTGTATTACATAAATAAGTAACTAGATTCTCATAAGCCTGAGGATCCATATCTTCATCCTTCATGTAGGACAAACCAAAGGTTGTCTTTGAAAAATTTGCTTGTTTAAATACTTTCCAAAAACGCTGGTCTAACTCCAACATGTGATTTAGGCTTACTCCTCCAGTTTGATGTTTTAAAACATCAAAACTCGTAGGAAAAACTCTAGGACTTGCTAAACGTCCGCGGCTAGCTATGGTTCCTAAGTTTGCCAAGGGCTTACCAACTATAATAGCATGAGGTTCAAAAGAAGCACCATAATAGAGAGCCGGAAACGTTCCCATAGAAAGGCCTGATAAAATCAAATCCTTGCGATCAAAGCCTAAATAATCAAGATAATGAGCAATCGTCTCTTTGACCTTTCCCTCTAGCTCATCAGTTCCTAGATAAAAAGCGCCCCCCTCTAAACGTGGATCAGAAAATAAAATGAAGGGACATCCTAGAGTTTTCATCATAAAGTAACCCTCGAATCCTTCTGCAGGTCGATAACCTGCAAAATAGATAGCTAAAGGCGGTTTAAAATCACCTGGATGGAAGAAATAGTTTATTTCATCACGCTTGGAATCATGTAGGATATTTCCACCAAGAACAAACTTACCAAATTGTTTTCGACTCCAACGTTGGTGAAGATTACCTAGTTTGATAGTTCCATGACCTCTTGCTTCAACGGATATCGAGAGAAAGTAATCTCCATCTCGACTATCCATAAAAAGTGCTTGCTCCAAGTCTTTTTCAGACACTATTGTCTCTTCAAAGAAATCATCAACAGAGCCACTCCATATTTTACGAATAACCAAACGAAAGTCACAATTTCCTTGCTTTTCATATTCAAGCCACAACTCAATAGGGAGTGTTTTTTGAACCACTATATTATAAGCCCAATAGGCAAGTTGGGTAAAATCTTGTCCAAATCCACCTTCCAAACCGACATAATCCAATCCTTGATAAGAAATAGCCCCTGTAAAATTTGGATTCACTTGTAGCGTCGAAGGAAAGAGTTTATCACCATAACCACCGCCAAAAAGAGATTTACTCAAATCATTGATTAATTGTTGGGGACTTGAAAAATCAATTGCTTGTGCACATCGTTTTTTTAGAAAATCCACCATCTCTCTATCATTTATTTGTAGATTCTGGTCATAAAATAAAGTATAAGGTTCAAAATATTTTACAAAGGAAAATAAGTCTTTAGCATACTGAGCATCTTCAATTAAAACTGCATGAAAACGGCTAATATCCTCTTTTTCTATTATTTCACGAAGGGCTTCTGATGAGTTTGGGTAAAAATGATACCAACTCATATTTTCAGGTATATCATAATGATTTCCCCAATTGGTAAGTCCTATCTGTAAAATATTAAGTTCCTTTGACATTTTTAACCTCCTCTATCCATTTCTCTAATTTTCCAAGAAATTGTTGTCCAGTGTGCTCCTTAATCTTATCAATCGAATAAATCAAGGACTCATTCCACTCTTTCAACCTATCTGTGTAATAATGTGCAGCCGTAGAAAATTCTGTCAAATCTGTCAACAAATAACCATTTTTTAAATGTTCAACATAGACGGTTTCAACTAGGTTGATTTGAGGAATTCCTGCACTAATCCCAGCTATCTGTGTATAGAGATGAGGATGTCTATTCAAATCCACAATCAAACGAACAAATTCTAGTGTTCTTATCAAATCTAACTCATCATTTAAGTTGACAAACTGCAAGCGTAAGTCCTGGTGTTGGTTTTCTTCCAGAGGATTTTCTGCATTACCATAATCAATCGCCTTTCCCAGACTTTCAGATTGAATGTTTTCTTGTATTAAAGACTCAACAATCCCTTCCACCTCATTCATTTGCTCCTGACTAGCAGCAAAAGCTCCAAAAATCACCTCAGTATCTTTATTTTCAGCGACAAAGGACAAGACTTGAAGCAGGGCTTGACTATCAATCCCCTGCTCAAAATCCAGTTGATAGTAAATGATGGATTCTTTCTTAGTTTGGCTTCGTCCCAATCGTAATCGGGTGTCAAAAGATGATAAATGATAAAATTGATGCATTCGTTCAGGATACAACTCCTGCAACAATCGTAAACTATCCTCTCTATCCACCAAAATCAAATCCGATTTTTCAAAAGTTAAATCTAAATCCCTAAAGGTATCTTGAGGATTACGCCCAATAAAAAGACTCAACAGTTTCGGATTTTCTCTAGGTAAACGGTCTAATACTAGCTGGTCATGATGAGAATGAGAAGGAACCATAAAAATATCCTGATCCTTCACATATTTTTGCAGATAATTCTCAAAAAATTCTGCCACCAAGTCTCCCATATTTTGATAGATAAGCGCTTTAAAGCGGTAACCAAAAATGGGATTAACTTCTACCCGTCCGCCTTCTTTTAAATGCTCTCTAAATTGCCACACTCCCTTGGGATTCAGATATTCTTGATAGGCTGCTTGCCCATCTTCAAAAAAGATAACACTCGATACAAATCCACGATCATCCATGATATAGTGCATATGTATTTGATCATTCGGTTCAAAATACTGTATATCACTGATGAAGCCTTCAACCCCATGTTCAACCTTAGCGAATTTCTTCCCATTTTTTTGAACGATAATAGTAAAGGGACTATAAATAAATTCACAGTCATTATCCCACTCAATATCTCTAATGGTTAAAACTTGGGTATGGAGATTATGAAAATCTTGCATAACATCAAAAACGGAATAAGTATCCGTTTCTAACACCCCATGTCTATGTAAAAAATAACGTAGATGAGGCTGGTAAGCTAATACTAATAGACGAGAATCTATATCTTGCCTTTGAAGGAGGCGAATCTGATGAAAGGTATCATCAAATTCAAAACGAAAATGAGAAAAATACCATGGAGTGATAGTTGCATGCCATGTTCTTTCTGAACCATACCAAGCTGGAATAAAATAATACATAAAATTCTCCTAAATTAAGGGTTTATAGGTTTCATTTAACCTTAAAGCCTTGACCTCGTCTCCAATCGTAAAAATCATGCCCCCAAACATCATAAACAAGCCTGGAATCATTGCCAATCTTAATAACCTTTCATCAAACAAAACAAAAAGCATGGGACCACCTGCCATGATCACATTAAAGAGACCACCTATGACTGAGAAACGAAGGACCAATCGATTAATAAATCGACTAGTGTCCTCACCTGGATAAATTCCATAGATGTATTCGCCAGATTTTTTCATGCGGTCTGCAATCTCTTCTCCATTCATAGTAACAAATGCAAAAATGATACTAAATAAAAATAAGACCGAAATATAAACATAGACCCACAAAGGCTTCCCAACAATAAATTCCTTTGATAAAGCCACTAGCCCTGAATGATTAGGGAAGATAAAACCCAGCAAGATGAACAGATAAGTTGGTACACTCAGGAAACTCATCACATACATATAAGGCATCCCACCTGCAGGATTCAACATAATTTCGAGATAAGAATAGCGTTTAAAACGATTATGTAAGCCAATTTTATTAACAGGAACCAAATAGCGAGCTCGATACATAATGGCAAGCAAGTAAGAAAATATAATGGTCATAAAAACAAGCAAGACAACAATTCCTGTAGGGATATGAACCAGTTTAAAAGTTTCAATAACATCCTGAGGGATATTTAAAACAATGCTGGATAGGAGGATTACAATAGAACCACCAATACCCATACTAGCATTTAAATCTGACAACCAAACCAGAAAAATTGTTCCTGCTATCAGCAACAAGGTATTCATTAGAACAACCAAAATTGCCGAGTAGGGGGATTGTACTGGTAAGCTCAAGCTAACCGCCAAGGATTGAATAACAGCTATCAGCAAGGTCAGATACATTTTTCGGCGATCTTGAATTTCAATCGCTGTAGAACTTAGCCCCAATTTTTTAGAATAAGAAAACATCTGCCACAAAATTATTGCAGACATCCAAGGTGATAATCCTATAGAAAAAATAGATAAACTTCTTAGGTTTCCACCTGTAAGGGCTGCTGAAAAAGCTAGGTAGGCTGTTGAACCACCTAAGAAATCTTTGGAATTCAAATCAACAAAAGGGAGAGTAATACGACTTCCCAATACATAGATAAACAGTAGAAATAAGGTAAATAGTCCTTTTTTTACTGCTATAGACGAATAAATCTTAGTCACAAAATACTCCTTTATTTGCTTTGGGGTCAAATCTCACTTTTATTATATATTATTCTTACACTAAATGATAAAGATCAGACTTCTAATTTCCTTAAGACTCTGGACATTTCTTCAGGTCTATCTACAGAAAAAATACCATCATACATACTATCATCAGATGACTTTCTAGTATTTTCAAAAGTAAAGATTTTTCTTCCTCTCTCTCTAGCTTTAGACAAAACATCGAAGACCTCAGCCCCATGGTTAATATCTAGATAGAGAGTTGCATCATCTAATAGCCATTCTATCCTTTTATGAATAATATTTTGATAAATAGTTACATTTTTATACATAGAAAGATTAGTTAAAGCAGATGCACAATACACTGGAGCAGCAATATGAAAATGCCAATCAGGTAACTCACGAATTAAGAACTCTAAATGCTCTACTTCTAATACCCATGTTGCAACAAAAGCATTCTTCTCAGATTGCTTTGATCGTACAAAATAATCAAGGTTAGAATATTTAAAAGCAATCTCAGTCCAATCTAGGTCTCTATACACCCACCATAATTCACGTAATCTAGATATACTGTATGTATTCCATGGCTTATCATGACTAGCATAGTGAACAATTGTAGGTGGATTGTCATCCAAACGTTCACACTCCTGATCTAAACGATAAATATCAACACCAACCATATAGTTATAATTTTCTTCTAATGGTAGCCATTGATTTTCAAAGTAAATATTCAATATACTCTGATCCCCAAGATGAACAGCTTGATTCTGCCCAGCTGCTAATTCCAATAAACTATTAACTATAGAATGTTCTTTCCACTTTGCAACATCCATTAACAAAACTCCAGAATTAAATCCAGATTTTCGTCCTTCATAGGCATAGACATCATCAACAGCTCCAATAGAATGTCCTTTTAAATCTATCAGAAATAGCGAAGTTAATTCCCCAGTTACGATGATATCAGAATCCAAATACAATACTCTGTCAGATTCAACCACTTCTGTCGCAAAAAATCTAAAGTAAGAAGCATAGTTTAAATGTGGCCCTGTTTTATAGTCTTCAAAAAGTTCTCTATCAATGTGTACATTATGGATTGTTGAATTTACAACTTCCATTTTTCTCCCCAATAATTTGAACCATTCAGGAGCTATATCACTATTAAGAATATAAAAATCAACATCTCTATTGTGATACAAAACAGACTTTATAGTCGTCTCTAAAGGAATAAGATAGGCATTATCTGCCGCTAATACAATAGATTTTCTAGTCATTTCACACCTCTCATTACTAGTTGCTAAATACTGCATCTTATAAATTATTTATTAAATATTTACAATAGATGGCTAATTTATTTATGCAAAGAATTAAGATAAGTAATGATTTCTTCTACCATAGTTTCAGGAGCAAGCGAAGAAAATATAAAACTTTTACCTGTCTGATCTTTGCTTGTGTTATCAAATGAAAAAATCGGTTTACCGAGTCTATGAACCTCTTGAATAATATTCATAATTTCATTGTAATGATTAATATCTAAATAAAAATCTATTCTATTTAGTATATTTTCAAAATTATAACGATTAAACTGAGGATAGATTGATACATTTAAATAACGTTGTAAATCAACTACTTGAGAGGCGAAATTAGTATGCGCTAGAATATGAAAATGAACCTCTGGTAGTGCTTTTATTAAATACTCCAGATGTTCCATCTCACAAGCATTCGTAAAAATTGCAGTGTGATACTTTTCTTTTTCTGTAACCACTTCTAAACCATGCTTGATAATCTCTTTTCGTAGAATAATATCTGACCACTCCAATGTATAATAAAACCACCATCTATCTCCTAAACGATTATTATACACTGATGACCAAGGTTTACTATCTGTGTAATGAATAATGGAAATCAGAGACTCATATTTATTTGCTTTTTCATACCATTCGTTTTTTTGAAATCTCTCAGCAATGGTATCCATACCTACCATAAAATTATATTTGGAATCCAGTTCTTTCCATTGTCCTACAAAAAAACGATTTAAGATTCCTTGATCTCCAAACTCAACTTCATGATATTGATCAGCCACACTAAAAAGTTGCCTTGAGATTGAGTGAGCTCTCCAATAAGAATTATTAATAAGCAATACCCCCGAATTAAAATTTGTTTCTTGCAATTCATCTCTGACTGCAGCTACAGGACTATTCCCTAAATCAATTTCAAAAAGATTCGTTAAATCATCATTGATTATAATATCAGAATCCAAATACAATACTTTATCCTCAGTTATCATATCTGGAATAAAAAAACGAAAATAAGCAGCGTATGATAAATGAGGTGTTGGGAGATTGTATTTTCGCAAATTGTTATCTGAAATTTTTACATTAACTACTACCGAATCAAGTGGGGCTAAACGCCTATTCATAACACGAAACCATTCTGATGGCAAATCATCATTAAATACATAGATTTTAAAATGATCGTTAAAAGCTGCTATTGATTTAATAGTTGTCTCTACCTTATTCATATAGCCATTATCGGCCCCCATCGCTATTATTTTATTCATCTCTTTTATCCCTATTTTATTGTTCCAAGATACAATTTTATATCTTTGATCATTTGCATAATTTCAGAAACTTCATAAACTTTATTATAACCTGCATCGTCATGATTAGTAACATCAAAGGAATAGATTGGTTTGCCTAATGCACGAACTTTACTAATAATATCAGCTATTTGATTTCCATGGTTAATATCTAAATAAAAATCAAGATTTTTTAACACTTCATCAAATGTAAAAGGAATGAATCCCGGATATACAGATACATTTGAAAATTGTTGTAAGTCAATAACAGACGAAGCAAATGAAGTGTGTGCTAAAATCGAAAAATGTACCTGAGGAAACTCTATTAATAACCTTTCAATCTGCTCCAATTCACATGAATCTGTAAATATCGCAGTATGAAAAAGAGGAGGGTCAATAAGAGTATTAAAATCGCTCAATAATTGACCTTTTATAGGATTTTTTCTCAGAAGAATATCTGACCACTCCACACTATAATAAAACCACCATATAGATCTATAACGATTCTTTGATAAGTGATACCAAGGTTTATCGCCCGTATAATGAATAACTTTTGGTAAAACACCATCTGGTAAAGATGATTGATACCAAGACTCATCATTCACAACTTGAGCCAGCGTATCCATACCAACCATAAAATTATAAAGGCGCCCCACTTTTTTCCACTTTTCCTTAAATAAGATATTTAAAATCCCCTGATCTCCAAATACTGTTTGATGGTATTGTTCTGTTAATTGTAAGAGTTGATTGGCTATATCACTTTCCTTCCACTTTTTAACAGGAATAACCATCATTCCCGAGTTAAATCCACCCGTATAATCTCCATCAAAGTAATCAGCAACTCCGGCTAACCAATAATCTTCCAAATCGATGTTAAACAATTCATCCAAGCAAGATGTTACGATTATATCTGAATCAAGGTAAATCGCTCGATCTTCTTCTACAAATTCTCCTATGAAATAGCGAAAATAGGCTGCGTAGGAAAGATAACTAATTGCTAACCGGTAATTTTTAAGAGTATGGTCAGAAATTTTTACATTTACAATTTCAGAATGATTAGCTTTCAATCTGAAATTCATAATTCGAAACCAGTCAGAGGGCAAATCATCGTTAAATATGTAAAATTTTATATTATGATTGTGAGCACAAACAGACTTGATGGTAGTTTCCACCTTATCCATATAACCATTATCTGCCCCCAGTACGATTGCTTTCTTCATAAACTATTAACCCCTTATTCACTCTATCCATAACATTAACATGGTTTCTAAATTTTAAATGGTTCAATCATTATATAAAGCCCTAAAAATCAAAACAATAACTTAAAAATATTACTACTTCTCAAAAACAACTTCATCAAAAATTCAAAATTTTAATCTATCTTAATTTTATAAATTAGTTATTGAATAATTCAAGCAATTTTAATATTTACAAAAATAATCAAAGTATTTTTATGATAAATATAAGTTAAGAAATCTTCGTAATACATACTCAATAAATTTCAGACTGTTCAACTTTTAGCCTCTCAAACAACTATTAAAAATCTGGCTCAATCAACTGTATAGCCGAAACCATTTCATCAGGTCTATCAATTGAAAATATTCCATCGTATAAGTTATCATCATTTGATTTCCTTGTAGTATCAAACGTGAAAATCTTAAGTTTTTGCTCTTTCGCTCTACTAAGAATATTCATCGTCTCTATATAGTGATTAATATCTAAATAAACGATTGAATCAGATAACAACCAGTCAATTTTACTATGCAAAACATTTTGATATACTGTCACATTTGTATACTGAGATAACGAAGTTAACGGTTCAGAGCAATCACACGGAGCTGCGATATGAAAATGCCAATCAAATAAAGAACTGATAAGAAAGTGGATATGTTCTATTTCTGCAGCCAGTGTTAAAATAAATATTTGCTTTTTTGATTGATGACTTCGTTGTCCAAAATCCAAATTAGGAGTTTTTGACAAAATTTCAAGCCAATCCAAATTTCTATAACTCCACCAAAGTTCACGAAGTCGAGTACTACTATAAGTATGCCAAGGTTTGTGTGTCCCTGCGAAATGGATAATTATAGGGAGTTCATTTTCTAATCTCGGCAATTCTGCATCTCTATAATTATAATCCAATCCTACCAGATAATTATATGTGCTGTCAATTTCCTTCCAATTATGTTGAAAGAAAATATTTAATATACTTTGGTCAGCCATTGCAACCTCAGCTTGCTTCTCCTCTGTCAAACTTAAAAGCTGAGGTATATAAAGATTCTCTCTCCACAACTTATTATCGATCAGTAAGACTCCTGCGTTAAAACCATATAAATCACTTTCCCATGCGTAGGGACTGGCAACAGCAGCAACAGGTTTTCCTTCCATATCAATAGTAAATAATTCAGATAAATCTCCTGCTACTAACAAATCACAATCTAAATATAAGGTCCTATCAGAAGGAATTAAGTCCGGAATCAAATATCTAAAAAAAGTTGTATAGTTAATCAAGTCTCCTGTTTTATAATTGTTAAACATATTCTTATCCACATGAATATTAATAACTCGTGAATTTACTGTACTTAATGTCGCATTTTATAACTTAAACCACTCTGGAGCAATATCATTATTCAAAACATAGATACATACATTTGTGTTATGAACAAGAATAGACTTGATTGTTGTTTCGGCCTGTACCAAGTAATTATTATCCGTAGCTAGAACGATTGATTGTTGCATAATTGATTCTCCATGTATTTTCTTATAACCTCTACCATTTCTTCTGGCCTTTCATGTGAACAAATACTTTCATATGAACTATCATCGAGATTAGGAAGTCGAGTATTGTCAAAAGCTAACATAGGCTTAGAATGCTTCTTGACTAAATCATAAATATAACCTAATTTATCCTCATGATTTATATCTAAATATATATCAGATTCTTTTAAAACTTTTTCTATTAGAATTGGAAATGAGTTAGGGTATAAGCTGACATTTTGAAAACTAGATAGAACTTTTAACTCATCTGCCATAAAAGTGTGAGCTGCAATATGAAAATGTACTTCAGGTAAAGACTGAGCTAAAAATTTCATATTCTCAACACACCATGAGTTAGTCAGATTCATACAAGTTAATTTCGGCTTATATATATTAGCAGAATAGTGCTCTCCCCTTTCTTTCCAAGTAGATACGATATACCCCCATTCCATAAAAGAATAATTCCACCAATTTTCTCGGAGACGTCCTACAGAAAATTGATTCCAAGGTTTATCATTAGAAATATAATGCAAAACTTTAGGGAGTGGATTAATTGATTTTTCCAAAATCCAAGCATGTCCTTGTTCTGCGGCCCCTTTATCAAAACCAATCTGGTAATTAAACGTTTCGTTTATTTCAATATATGAGTCATGAAAAAGCATATTCAAAATTGACTGATCACCTTCTGCCACATTCTCATGTTCTTTTTCTGTTAACTCAATCAATTGTTGCCGGATACTTTCAGATTTCCATTGTTTATTGTTAATCAAGAGAACACCAGCATTGAATCCAAGACCTGCTCCAAAGCAAGAACGAGTTGCAGCCAAATAATTTTCACCCAAATCTAATTCAAACAAATCGGTCAAATCATCAGTCACAATCAAATCACTATCTAGATAGAGAACTTTATCTTCTGTTACAAAATCTGGAATAAAATAGCGAGCAAAGGTCATATGATTGATATGAGGTAGTTTATTAGACCAGTTCATTTTGTACTGTGAGCCAATCAACTTGCAATCAATCAAGTCGCCACCCATCTCTTGTAAATATATTCTTATTTGACTAAACCATTCCTGAGGAATGTCCTGATTTAGCAAATAAATTTTCAAATGACTATTGTGTCTACAGATTGATTTCAAAGCTGTTTCAATTTGTCGAATATAAGCGTAATCACCTGCAAATACTACTGCACGTTTGGTATTTCCCATTTTAAATCCTTATCATTTATTCTTACTAACATTATTTATTGTCCTGCATAAATTAAACCAAATAGATTTTATTCTATCATCTTTACATAAAATTAAAATCACTTTATTCACTTACTTATCAAGTAAACATAATGTTTCCTTAATCCATTTCATAGTATCTGTTGATGATAGATTTTTATCTTCCAGTTCTTTTTTTCGAAATTTTAACAGGGATACAAAATTGTCTACGTATCGACCAACATCTATATTTCGAGCAGCAAGAAGAGCTATAAAATTTTCACGTTGCTGTAAATCACACCTGATCTTGAGTAAACTAAAATGTCTCGTCGAGCCTTCACCTACTCTATAAACATAACTATCTCTATTGATATAGACAGATTTAGGTGAGATTAGATAGATTTTAAACCAAAATTCCATATCTTCACCTAAACTAGTTAGAGAATTAAAACGAATATCCCCCACAACATCTTTTCTTACTAACTTTCCACTTACAAAACGATATGAATGATCGAAAGAATCCAAATCAATTAATTCATTGATTAGTTCTAGATGATGAAAGACTCGTTTATCGTAACCTCGTTGAAAAGAATGAAAATACCAAGTATTATCTTCCATAGAAAATCTTTTATATGTTGAAATTGAGACTGACGCAGATTCGGATACTAGAGCAGAATATAGAACTTCTAAATAATCTTCCTCAACCCAGTCATCTGAATCAACAAAAGTTAAATAATCACCTCTGGAGTATTCAATCCCCAAATTACGAGCAGAGGAAACTCCGCTATTTTCTTTCCTATAGTAATGAAAACGGGAGTCACTCTCTGTATATTCCTGACAAATTCTTCCTGAATTATCTGTAGAACCATCATCAATCATAAGCACTTCAAAATGTGTATAAGTCTGTTTAACAAGACTTTCCAAACAAACTCCAATATAACTTTCAGTATTATAAACTGGAATAATAACACTAATCAAAGATTCCATACATTTCACCTACAATCTTAAAATTATAGAATAAATCTTTATTTATATAGCAATATAGTTGTTGGGTAGCCTCCAGGTAAATCATGAAAATGTTTCTTCAAATTCCTGTTCATAATAGACTCATTTTATTTAAAATATCTATTATTTTAGAGAGATACCCTCATTAATTTCTTTATTTGTCTAAAAATGTTCAATCAAAATTGTGAACTCATTAATTATACTTATAAGTTATTCTAATATCCTTGCAACAATCTGACTATTATAGGTTTCATCCTCAATGAACTCAATATCTTGATCAAAATTATACTCTGCTGTATGCTTATGTGAAAATTTAACCTTGGTTTTAGCACCCATCTTCATCCACTCATACTCGGAGTCAATATGCCCAATATCTAAGACTTGGTGACCCTTTCGACTTAAATGATAGGCTAAAACTTTTGCTGTAGGCCCAAGCATACATAAAATCAAGCGACCAGCAGCATACTTTTCAATTTCATGTTCAATTTCATGAACTCTAGAAAAGGCACTATGAGAAGGACAGATAATTCGCTTGATAGAATTTGCCTCATCGAACAAATCATTCCCTACACCTGAACGAGAGGTCGCTCCTTCAACTATCAGTAAGTCACGGTTTTTCCAGATACTTTTCAATTTTTCAAATTGGGATTTAGCTTGACTCTTGTCTTCAAAATCGATATAAGGTCGAGATACAAAGGTTGAGCCATACCATGAATCATTACATAGTTCTCTGTAAAAATCCATATAATGATCCATGTGATCTTTCCAAAAGGGAATCGCCCAATATGTAAACCTGAAACGATCTATAAAGGCATCAGGAAGGCACACTACTAATTCTTCTCTACTTTCCTGGCCGATAATATCTCTCATGATTGAAACCAACTCTTCATCATAATCCTGGTAGGGAATCGAATGCCCTGCAAGCATATTGATTTCCCCATCTCCAAAACGAACCAAAGAAGAATTGTGTTCAATAATATAATCCAAGGTTTCATCTATCCCTTTCACCTGGATTGGATCAAGCGGTTTTTCTAGCATAGACTTATTTATCAATTTTTGCAAATCAACCAACATTCGTTCAGGATGTTCACTAGAATACAATCTTTGACAGTTATTCCCATTTTGAGATTTATAAAAGGCTAGTATAGGTTTAGATAGATGAGTCATTTCTGCAACGATATCAGCTGTTGAAGTCAGTAAGTTGATATCTAAATAAACATCCATCTTTTCCTTCAACTCTTCTAGCTTATCTCTAGAAATTGCTGGATAGAGCTGAATATTAGGATAACGATTAGATAAATCATATAGTTTTGGCCCCATATCTGTCCAGGCAGCAACCTGAAAAACAACATTGGGTAAGTGTTCAGCCAAGTAATCCAGCTGTTCAATATCCTGAGAAGCCGTAAACGTTAAACAAGTCAAACTTGGAAGTTGTCGAAAACAGGTAAGATGTCCTTGTTTCTTAAAATCTTTTATCGCATCAATCATAAAGGAAACTTTCCCATTTTCGAAAACAATTTGTCCTATTTCTCCATGCTGAGTCGATTGAAAAGCTAATAGCGTTTTTCCTTGTTCTTTCAAAGATTTTAAAAAGTTCTCATCTGCACTACCATGATTGATATCCAAATAAAGACTTGTTGACTTTTTCAACCTGTCTAACACAGGCGGAACAATTTGGGGATGCAATCTCACATTATCATGTACAGCTAATTTTGTTAGCTTATCTCCCATATCCGTCCAAGCAGCAATATGAAATACCACCTCTGGTAGAGCTGTAACTAGCTCCTCTATTCCTTCTAAATCTTGAGAATTAGTTAAAGTTAAACACGAAAATTCTCTATCTAGAAGAGGTAGAAGTTCAAACTCTCCTAAATGATGTTGTAAGATTTTAGTCCATTCCAAATCATGGAATTCCCACCATAAATCACGATAACGATTGGCTATCAAGGTTGACCAAGGCTTTCTATAGGACACAAAATGTATGATGCTAGGTGATACTAATTCATTAAAATAGTTTTCCCATCTATTATAAAAAGCAGTTACATCATGACCTACTTGAAGGTTGTACCCTCTGTCTAGCTCTAACCATCTATTAGAGCAAACTTGATTCAGAATCGTTTGATCACCGTTAAAATTTTCAAATTTCCCTTCATCCACTTCTTTTAATGTAACTATTGATTGTTCAATTAGTCGCTCTTTTAATTTCTCTTGACGCCATTTTTTGTTATTGATAAGCATCACTCCTGCATTAAATGTGACACCATCCGTATCCCAAGCAGCTGCTAATAAATATTCATCAAAGTCAATCTCAAATAATGGTTCCAAAGATTGATTTACAATTAAATCACTGTCCAAATATAAAACTTTATCCTCAGAAATATAATCTGGTATAAAGTATCTGGCATAAGTCATTGGACTTATATACTCCCGAGTTTCCCAACCTTGAAATACAGCTTGCTCTGGTAACTTCACGTCAATAATATCACTACCTAACATACGAGCAATTTTTCGTGGTTTGCGAAACCAATCTGGCATAATATCTTGATTTAAAATATAAATCTTAACATCTCGATTGTGGTATAGAATAGATTTTATCGTTGTTTCCAACTGCCTGGTATAATTGCGATCCCCTGCTAGTACAATTGTTTTGTTCATTTCATTCCCTTAATCAATTCCCAAGTGATAAATTGCATCTACCAATAACTTTTTAGTGAAATACCCCTCTTTTAACAAATAGCTAAAGGTCTTGATACGATTCGTCATTTCTTGATATTCTTCTACATTCATTTTATCAACTATCTCATGAACTTCTTCTAGACTATCCGCCACAAAGCCCAAGCCTTGATCTACTATAAATTTAGCAGTTGACAAGCTACTTGGCACAATGACTGGTATGCCAGCTGTCAGATAGGTACTCACCTTATGAGATATATTTAAAGTATAGTATTGGTTACTTTCTCCATCGTTTTGATAAGTTCCCCAGACAAGGCCAAATCCACCCTTTGATAATTCTAGTAATAGTTCCTCATCTTTTTTCCATCCCTCAATACTCAGATTTCTAGCATTAGAACTAGCTTCTCCTTTATTTGAAAATACTCTCAAAAGTGTATCTTGAGACCAATTTTGCAAGTCTGGGAAACGCTCTAAACTTCCTGCAAAAAAAAGTTCTTTTTTAAAAATCGGAGTGTATAGGGATAAATCATGAGGATGATCCCACATCCCTTGAATGAGAATCTTCTTTGTTGTCAAGCCTTCTTCTATCAGGCGTTCTTTCATCTGTTCAGATGGAACAATCAAAACATCCGATAGATTATACATATACAGATAGTCTTTCATGAGATAATAATTACTATCAAACATGAGAGGAACAACATCATGGATAAAGCAAATAATTTTCACCTGCATATCTTTTAGCTTATCAAACAAGAGACGATCAAACTCAAAGCCATTCCAGGTTGGAGACTGAAATACTAGGATATCTCCAATTGAAATACTGGCCATAATGCCATCCAGACGTTTATTCATTTCAGAAGGACTATCTGAAGCAATATTATAAAAATAGATACCAACTTCTCTAAATCCCAGTTGACTGGCTATTTTTTGAACAGCATTTTGGGCTAGAATAACCGTACTATCACCAGCCATGCCGTATAAATTCGTTAAATGTAGTTTCATATTTCTTATCTTTTTAAAATTCACTTTAAGAATAGAAAACTCTTTTTCTTTTATCTGATTTTTAGAATTTCTATTATAGCAAGTTTAAATAATGATTATGATTTTGTTTCATATCAATAGCTATCATTTTCATTTAGAATAATGATATTATTTCCTATAAATTTCTAAGTATTTCTTGATACATCTGTATCGCATTTGAATTTTCTAAACCTACTTTTTCCTTTTCATTTATTCTATATTGGATAAACGATTTCAAATTTGAAATATATGGAGACGAATCAATTCCTCTCACTATGAGATAGGGTAGTCGTCCTACTCGAATTTCAATATCATCCATCAACTGTCTTTCAGTCACAACTTGCCCCAACATTGATTCAGAATGCAATCTGTAATTATAGAGGGCCTTATGAATATATAAGCAACTTGTCATACTCAAATACAATTTAAAACTACACTCGAAATCTTCTCCAAATTTCCGTTGCTCATTAAATAATATCTCATCAAATATAGAACGTTTAAATAATTTCCCCCAAGAAACTGTGTAAGAACCATCATAATTTTCAAGGTTTGGCAGCTGACTTAGCAATTCCTGACTAGTCCATATTCTTTCATAATAATCCTGATCCCAAATGTGAAGATAAAAACAATCTTCATCCATATCAAATTTTTTATAAGATGAAATAACAAAATCTGTATTGTATTCCTTTATTTTTGAATACAATACTTCTAAATAGTCCGATTCCACCCAATCATCCGAATCAATAAACGTGATATATTTACCTTTTGAATACTTAATCCCAAAATTACGTGCTGATGCGAGACCTCCGTTTTCCTTCTCAAAATAATGGAAACGAGCATCTTTATCAACATATTCTTTACAGATATCTGCTGAATTATCTGGAGATCCATCATTTATTAGCAAACATTCGAAATGTTCATACGTCTGATCTAGAATACTATCCAAACACTGTCGCAAATATTTTTCAACATTGTAGATTGGAACCACAATACTAATTAGTTCATTTCCCATATACTAACTTTCCTAGCCTTGATTTATTCTATTTCCCTCTTAATCTCTTCTTTTTACACAAAGATTCCCATCATTATAAACTACACTGTTTGATGGAATATCATTTCGAATAAGACAACCTGCTCCGATAATGGTATTATCTCCAATAGTCACTCCTTTTAAAATCGTGACGTTACTTCCAATCCAGCAATCTCGTCCAACTCTAATCGGAGCTGTAGTCCACTGCAACTTTTCGATTTTTTCAGCGGTATAAATATGGTCGTGATCATAAAAACGGACACCTTCCCCCATCATGGTACCTGCTCCGATTTCAATTCTTTCCATACAGTTAAAACTACAAGAGTTATTGATAAAGACACCATCGTGCAGTATTAACTTACCAGAAGAGACATGGAAATTTTCAAAATTTCTACAAATGACATTGGCTCCTACAGCCAAGTTAGCCTTATCATTTATTTGAAAGACATTCCAAGTCCCATCTTGGATAATTTTTTCTTGATGATTGGTGCCGACTCTGACTTCATTCAGATACTCTCTCACTCTAGAAACCAATTTCTCTGGTGCACTTGATAGAAAAACTTCCTGCCCCTGATTTCCATGGACTGTATTGTCAAATGCAAAGACAGGTTTTTCAGCCTGTACAAACCTTGATACAATAGCATCCACTTCTTGAAAGTGATTGATATCTAGTAAAAAGTCACACGTATTGACTAAAAAGTTTAGCTGTTCTTCATTTGTAATCGTTAGGAGACGGACATTATAGTTCGTTTCTAAACAACGAATTTTCTCGGAAAACTGGACAGGTGCTGCAATATAAAAACAAACGTTCGGCAAGCTTTCAAGGAGATAATCCAACTGTTCAATCTGATCACTAACCGTCAAAATCAGAGTATCTCCTAATAGATGATTATTCTTCATTTGCTTATTTCTCTTAATTTTTCAATCATTGCTTGAACTTGATCAACAGCATATACCTCCTGACCTACTTCGTAGGATTTGGTGTTTTCAAAGGTTAAGATGGGCTTGCCAAGTTCAGAAAATTGATTTAAAATCTCTTCTGTCTTTTCGCCATGATTAATATCTAAAAGTACTTGACTGGTTTCTACCAATTCATGATCGACATCTACCAAATAGTGAATCCCATTAAAGACAGTGACATTTGGGTAAACTGTCATTTGAGCCAATCGATCACTGACCATGACTCTAGCCGCAATCTTAAATTGAATATCAGGCAAGGATTGAACCAATGTTTCAATTTGTTCAATATGGTCTGAGGCTGTATAGATGAGACAAGTGAACGGTTCCTTTATCGGATAAAGGTGAGATTTTTGTAATGGATGTAAATGATGATTTTGTCCCAATTCTGTCCATTCAAGTCCATGATAATACCACCAGACATCACGATAGGTTTGTGCCGCCAAATCTTTCCACGGTTTACGATGGGAAAGATAATGAATAATACCAGGATAATTCTGACCTACAGGCAACTGATAATCAGTGAACTGCTTATGAATGACAATATGATTATAATCAAAGTCCAATTCCAACCATTTATGTTCAAAAAACATATTCAAGATACTCTGATCTGCCTGATCCACCTTGTCATGCCATTCATTGGTCAAATCAATCAACCTTTGAGTCATCTGTTCTTGTTTCCACAAAACATTATTGATCAAGAGAACCCCAGCATTAAAAATTTCCTGACCGAAATAGGCTCTGCCCCCGAAATCTCGAACAGCAGCCAAAGGATAATCTTGTAAGTCTGTAACAAACAAGTCATCTAGATTTTTCGTTACAAGTAAATCACAGTCCAAGTAGAGGGCCTTATCTTCTTTTACAAAATCAGCTACGAAATAGCGTAAAAATACTGTATAACTGATATCCGTTTTGTACCTTGAAATCTGCTCAGAAGTCACTCGACAATTGATAATTTCTGAATCAAACTTTTCTAAGCGATTATTTATTTGCTTGATCCATTCATTAGGAAAATCGCTATGAATCAGATAAAAACGAATCGAACGATTATGATAACAAATAGACTTGATCGTCGTCAAAACTTGGTCTACATAGGCATAGTTTGCTGCTAGTACAATGGCTTTCTTTTGTGTATTCTTAGTTTTTTCAAGTTTGTCTAGTAGATATTTTTTTGTCTCAAATTCTTTATAGGTAGGAGTTTCTTCTAAGCCACTGACCTTCCCATTAGAAAGACTTCCTTCTAACATCTGACGATAAATAGCTAAATGTTTTTCTAAAGGATATCCTAGACTAGCTAATAAAGTGATACGTTCAGACATGGCATCAACCAAGGCATGCATCCACTTTTCTGTCCAAGTCCTAGATAAACTATTATTTCTGATGCGATAAGAATAGATTCCTTTATGGATATAAACAATTTTTTCTGCCAACAAATAAATCTTTTGATTGAGGTAACCGTCCTCTCCTAATTTACCCATGTCGAAGCGTAACTGCTCGAACAATCCTGCCTTATAAAGTTTACCCCAAGCAGATATCAAGGCAAAACTCTTCATTTCTTGGGATTCATACAAGTTCTCAAAGATGGACACATTATCATATACCTCCTCATAATAGGAGTCTCCTGATATATGAAAGTAAAACATTCCTTCACTTTCATTGAAAGAATAATAATTACCAACTGCAATATCAGCCTGATACTCTGTTATTTTTTTGTATAGGGTTTCTACATAATCCTGCTCAATCCAATCATCCGAGTCCACAAAAGTCACATAATCGCCGGACATATTTTCCAGACCAGTATTTCGTGCAGCAGACAAGCCAGCATTTTCTTGTTCTATATAGATAATTCGGTGATCTATTTCTACAAATTCTTTACAAATCTCACCTGAAGTATCAGTAGAACCATCATTTACGACAATTATCTCGATATTTTTATATGTTTGAGCAATAATACTATCTAGGCATTTTCTTAGATAGTTTTCTACATTGTATACCGGTACAATGACCGTTATTTTATCATTCACTAGCGATTTTCTCCTTATGTTTATTATACAATTTTTTAGTCAAAATTTCAGCTATATAATAGTAAAAACCCCTTGGAAATTATACTTTTCCAAGGGGTTTCTATGATTTACATGCGTAAGTTAGTTTAGCCTAAATTTATAGGTTATCTTACTCTTCTTCATCACGTTTACGGCGTTTCGCAACCAATCCAATACCTGTAACAGCTGCTAAAGCTCCAAGTAACACAGATCCAGTTGATGACTTAGTACCTGTATTTGGTAATTCTTTTTGTGATTTACCTGATGATTCAGATCTATTTCCAACTTGTGAGTTCGAATGGTTTACTGAATTTGAAGAGTTGGTGCTTGCTGAGACTGATGCACTTGTTGATGCTGGAGCTGACGTACTGGTACTTGCTGAAGCCGATGTACTTGTCGATGCTGGAGCTAACTCACTGATACTTGCTAAAGCCGATGCACTTGTCGATGCCGAAGCTGACGCACTTGTCGATGCTGAGGCTGACGCACTTGTTGACGCTGAAGCCGATGCGCTAGTACTTGCCGAAGCCGATGCACTTGTC
>NZ_VTQF01000040.1:0-304 GCF_008763935.1 Streptococcus mitis | reverse complement strand
AAAGAAGGCAACATCAAAGGCCCTAAAGGGGACAAAGGTGAACAAGGTCTTCAAGGTCGTGATGGTCAAGACGGAGCACAAGGTTTACCAGGACGCGACGGACGTGATGGCGCAGCAGGTCGTGACGGACGTGATGGACGCGACGGAAAAGACGTCTTGAACGGCAAAGTTAACCCAGAAGCAAATCAAGGTAAAGACGGCGATAAATACGTTAATACAGAAACAGGCGACGTCTTCGTTAAGAATAACGGCAACTGGGATAAAGAAGGCAACATCAAAGGCCCTAAAGGGGACAAAGGTGAAC
>NZ_VTQF01000039.1:0-324 GCF_008763935.1 Streptococcus mitis | reverse complement strand
TGTCCTCTCTTTTTTGTGCAGTTGAGGAGCTAAAGGGTGCAGAATGGATGAAATGTGCCAAAAGTGTTTCTGAATCTGTTAAACTGTATCTAGAAAGGGGGACGTTATGTTTAAAGAATTATATGAAGAAGTCCAGGGGATTGTATATAAGTGTAGAAATGAATATTACCTTCATTTATGGGAGCTATCAGATTGGGACCAAGAGGGAATGATTTGCTTACATGAATTGATTAGTAGAGAAGAAGAGCTAGTAGAAGATATTCCTCGTTTACGTAAATACTTCAAAACTAAATTCCGTAATCGAATTTTAGACCATATCCGTAA
>NZ_VTQF01000009.1:41667-69490 GCF_008763935.1 Streptococcus mitis | reverse complement strand
AAGGAATGTTTTAATATTATATATAACGATGCTCTGTTTTTTGATTATAGGAATAGTGACTGCAATCATTTTCATAAGTTCAGGTAATTATATTAGTCTTGTATTAACTTTATCATCATATTTTATTGTATACACTATTTTAAATACCAAATTGATTAAACGCGGCATGATATTGAGAAAGTTATACAAAGAATTAGAAAATAAAGATATTTAATTGAAAGATCGAGTTCTATACATTTTTTTAATTTATCGAAAAATTAGAATAAGCTGATTAAGCTGTGATTTTTAATTAAACGGATTTAGAGTTAGGTCAATTTAGGAGGTTAATGTGAAAGAAAAAACAGTGAAAGAAGTTGAAGAATTAAATAAAGCTTATTTTAAAATCTTAGCTAATACTCGCGCATCTGCAAGTATGATGGTTATTTCATGGACAGGAGTATTTATATTAGCACTAGAAATTTTCGCTTTTTATTATTATTTTGATACAGTCGCTATAATAAATCCATTTATGAATTGGTTCTTTGATTTACTCTTGATTTCTTGTTTCTACCTTATTATTGCATTTTTCATTCCATTAGTTGGTTTCTTTGTATATAAGAAGCAAATTTTGTCAATAATTTTTCTGCTACTAGTCTATATTGTCATATACTTTTCTCTGCAGTTGATGATGCTTTTACTTATAGTGACTTCTATTTCAACGAAGGAATTTACTATAGGATTCTCTCTATATTCTCCAATTTTTATTCCATTTTTAGTTATTTGTACAATTTTAAGTTTTATTTATCAGTATTTTTGGCTAAAAAGAGAGTTAAAAAAAGGTTTTTCTATCAATAGAACAATGGGTAATTATTTTGCAAAATCCAGTGCTTATAGTAAGAACTCTCTTCTTCTTATTATTTTTATAGTTTCTATGTTAGGCGGTCTTCTTTCAGGTAAATTGATACTTATTTTTGGAATTCTTGGAACTCTTCTTTTCAGCTATGCATTTTCTCAATTGATTACAGAAGTTGCCTACCTTTTATACCTAAAAATTCAGAGCAAGGAGTATTGGGAAGATGTGCCTACGAAAAAAGAGACTTTTCGAGATTTATTTAAGGGTTTCAGTTTAAAGAAAGCTAAAATTCGTATTCCTATTGAAATAGTGTCATTTGTAATTTTTGTTCAAATTCTTTATAAATTTGGATATACGGATCAGGTAATCAGACATACACGTTGGCTGCTTTGGCTTATCAGACTATTTATAATCTCAATAGAACTGGATATTTTGGGAAGTTTTATTCTTTATGTTATAAAAAAAGTAAATACTAGATTCAAAAAAGGAAAGAAAAAACAGTGAAAGAAGTTGAAGAATTAAATAAAGCATATTTTAAAAGTTTAGCGAACACTCGCGCATCTGCGACGATGATGGTTATTTCATTTGCAGGAGCCTTCGCTTCGGCATTGTTTCTGCTTTTCCAATATTTTTATTTTGTTAAAGGCTACGGAATAAATCCTTTGGAAAATTACTTTTTTGATTTTGTTTTGATTTATGTTATTTATCTTGTCGTGGCAACCTTTATTCCGCTAGGAATGACATTTATTTATCGTAGACAGATTTTATCAACCACATTATTACTTTTATCTTATATAGGTATTTTTTTATCTTTGATACTTATATCTTATATTATTCTTGTTTATTCAGGAACTAATTTGCAAGAATATAACGAACGTTCATTATACACTATTCCTTTTCTGTTAATCTGTACAGTTGTTGGTTTTGTTTATCACTATTTTTGGCTAAAAAGAGAGTTAAAAAAAGGTTTTTCTACCAATAGAACAATGGGTAATTATTTTGCGAAATCTAGTGCCCAGAATAATAATTCTCTTCTCATTATTTTTACAGTTTCCATGCTAGGTGGTCTTCTTTCTGGTAAGTTTGCGATAGTTTTAGGAATTCTAACAGCGGTACTTTTTAGCTATGGCTTCTCCCAACTCATCACAGAAGTCGCCTATCTTTTATATCTAAAAACTCAAAGCAAGGAGTACTGGGAAGATGTACCTACGAAAAAAGAGACTTTTCGAGATTTATTTAAGGGTTTCAGTTTAAAGAAAGCAAAAATTAGAATTTCCCTTGAGATTTTGTTTTGTTCAATATTCCTTGGTATTATGTATAATATAGGCTATTTTAGTCCTAGTTCATACACCCCCCTTTGGCTTATTTGGTTTGGGAGAATATTTATAATTTTGATAGGACTGGATATTTTGGGGAGCTTTATTCTATCTATAATGAAAAGATTAGAAACTGGATTCAAAAAAGGAAAAAACAGTGAAAGAAGTTGAAGAATTAAATAAAGTATATTTTAAAAGTTTAGCGAACACTCGCGCATCTGCAAGTATGATGTTGATTTCATTTACAGGAGCAGTCATCTTTGGAGTAGAGCTATACCTAATTGATTTTGGTCTGCAAAAGTCATCGAACATATTTTTTAATTTTATTTTATTATATTCGGTCTATCTTATAGTGGCAACTGTGATTCCACTAGGGATGAGTTTTATTTATCGTAAACAAATTTTATCAACTATTTTATTACTGTTATCGTATATAGGAATTTTCTTATCGTTAATGCTAACGTGTTATATTTTGCTTACAGTTAATAATAATGGCTTTCAAGAGTTTAATGAATCGTCAATACCAGTCATTTTGTTTTTAGTGATCTCTACAGTTTGTGGCTTTATTTATCAATATTTTTGGTTGATGCGACAACTGAAAAACGGTTTTTCTGCAAGTCGAACGGTGAGAAATTACTTTGCCAAATCCAGTGCCTACAGTCAAGAATCTATTCTCATTATTTTTATGTTAGTATTGTTAACTAGTGCTTTTTTAGGGAAGTTTGCTATGGTTTTAGGTATTACAAGTACACTCCTTTACTGTTATGCTTTCCCTCAATTGATTATTGAAGTAGCCTATCTTTTATATCTTAAAACTCAAAGCAAGGAATATTGGGAAACAGAACCGGACGGAGAGATCAGTTTTAGAAATTTATTTAAAGAATTTAGTTTGAAGAAAGCTAAAATTCGCATTCCTCTTGAAATATTTTTACTTCTTCTTATTATTTACATTGATGGGGGAAATGCCTACATCAATGTATTCATTAATCAAACGCGTTGGCTGCTTTGGCTTATTAGAATATTTATAATCTCAATAGGACTAGATATTTTGGGAAGTTTTATTCTTTATGTCATAAAAAAAGTAAATACTAGATTCAAAAAAAGAAAGAAAAAATGATGAATCTTCATTGTCAGTAGGACTCTGAATTATGTAATTATTGATTTTAAGAAGCTTTTAGAAATGCTTCCAAATACCAGAAAACTCTCTGCTCTAGAATCAGTTATCTGGTATTCTTTGTTCGCGCTTCTTGTTGTAACTTCTTTTTTATGCTAGACTGATAGAAAATACTTTTGAATGGTAGAAACGTATGGAATCAATCTTTTTAAAACTAGCTCAGTATCCAATAGTGGAGACTGAGCGTTTATTGCTCCGACCTGTAACCTTGGACGATGCAGAAGCTATGTTTGAGTATGTTTCAGACAGAGAAAATACACGCTACACTTTTCCAACCAATCAAAATTTAGAAGAAACCAAGAATAACATTGCTCAGTTCTACTTGGCCAATCCCTTGGGGCGCTGGGGAATAGAACTAAAAAGCAATGCTCAGTTTATCGGTACCATTGATTTGCACAAGATTGATCCTGCTCTTAAGAGGGCAGCTATTGGTTACATTATCAATAAAAAATATTGGAATCAAGGTTTGACGACAGAAGCCAATCGTGCCGTGATTGAGCTTGCTTTTGAGAAGGTTGGAATGAACAAGTTGACCGCCCTTCACGATAAGGACAATCCTGCATCTGGAAAGGTCATGGAGAAATCAGGCATGCGTTTTTCCCATGCAGAACCATATGCTTGTATGGACCAGCATGAAGAAGGCCGAATCGTTACAAGAGTTCATTATGTCTTGACCAAGGAAGGCTATTTTGCAAATAAATAAGCAGTTGAGAAGAAATTTTCAACTGTTTTTTCTTCCTCTTACGAATAATCTAAGAGAGGAGAAAATATGGAAGCAATTATCGAGAAAATCAAAGAGTATAAAATCATCGTCATTTGTACTGCTCTAGGCTTGCTTGTCGGCGGATTTTTCCTGCTAAAGCCAGCTCCACACACACCTGTCAAGGAAACGAATTTGCAGGCAGAAGTTGCAACTGTTTCCAAGGATTCGGTATCCGAAAAGGATGTGAAGAAGGAAGAAAAGGAAGAACCTCTTGAACAAGATCTAATCACAGTAGATGTAAAAGGCGCTGTTAAATCGCCAGGAATTTATGATTTGCCTGTAGGTAGTCGGGTCAATGATGCCGTTCAAAAGGCGGGTGGCTTGACAGAGCAAGCAGATAGCAAGTCGCTCAATCTAGCTCAGAAAGTTAGTGATGAGGCTCTGGTTTACGTTCCAATTAAGGGAGAAGAAGCAGCTAGTCAACAGGCAGGTTCTGGAGCACCTTCTTCAACAAGCAAGGACAAGAAGATCAATCTCAACAAAGCCAGTCTGGAAGAACTCAAGCAGGTCAAGGGACTGGGAGGAAAACGAGCTCAGGACATTATCGACCATCGTGAGGCAAATGGGAAATTTAAGTCGGTTGATGAACTCAAGAAAGTCTCTGGCATAGGTGCTAAAACGATAGAAAAGCTAAAAGACTATGTTACAGTGGATTAAGAATTTCCCCCTTCCCCTAATTTACCTGAGTTTTCTATTGCTTTGGCTTTACTATGCCATTTTTTCTGCATCCTATCTTGCTTTATTGGGCTTCGTTTTTCTGCTAGTTTGTCTTTTTATCCAATTTCCTTGGAAATCTGCTGGAAAAGTTCTAGTGATTTGCGGAATCTTTGCCTTCTGGTTTCTGTTTCAAAATTGGCAACAGAGTCGAGCGAGTCAAAATTTGGCGGATTCTGTTGAAAGGGTACGGATTTTGCCTGACACTGTTAAGATCAATGGTGATAGTCTGTCCTTTCGTGGCAAGTCTGATAGACGCATTTTTCAAGTCTATTATAAACTCCAGTCCGAGGAGGAGAAAGAAGCCTTTCAAGCTTTAACCGACCTTCATGAGATAGGACTAGAAGGGAAGCTTTCGGAGCCAGAAGGGCAGAGAAATTTTGGTGGCTTTGACTACCAAGCCTATCTGAAGACTCAGGGAATTTACCAGATTCTCAATATCAAAAAAATCCAGTCACTTCAAAAGGTTGGCAGTTGGGATATAGGTGAAAACCTGTCCAGTTTACGTCGAAAGGCTGTAGTTTGGATTAAGACACATTTTCCAGTTCCTATGCGCAATTACATGACGGGGCTCTTGTTAGGGCATCTGGATACAGATTTTGAGGAGATGAATGAGCTTTATTCTAGTTTAGGAATTATCCACCTCTTTGCCTTGTCGGGGATGCAGGTAGGTTTTTTCATGGATGGATTTAAGAAACTACTCTTGCGATTGGGCTTGACCCAAGAAAAGTTGAAGTGGCTGACTTATCCCTTTTCCCTTCTCTATGCTGGTCTGACAGGATTTTCAGCATCGGTTATTCGCAGTCTCTTGCAGAAGCTACTGGCTCAACATGGTGTTAAGGGCTTGGATAATTTTGCCTTGACGGTGCTTGTCCTCTTTATTGTCATGCCTAACTTTTTCCTGACTGCAGGAGGAGTCTTGTCCTGCGCTTATGCTTTTATCTTGACCATGACCAGCAAAGAAGGAGAGGGACTCAAGGCTGTTGCCAGAGAAAGTTTAGTCATCTCCTTAGGAATATTGCCTATTTTATCCTTCTATTTCGCGGAATTTCAGCCTTGGTCCATCCTTTTGACCTTTGTCTTTTCCTTTCTTTTTGACTTGGTCTTCTTACCGCTCTTGTCTATCTTATTTGTCTTTTCCTTTCTCTATCCAGTCATTCAGCTAAATTTTATTTTTGAATGGTTGGAAGGGATGATTCGCTTGGTGTCACAGGTGGCGAGTAGACCTCTAGTCTTTGGACAACCCAATGCATGGCTTTTAATCTTATTATTAATTTCCCTGGCTTTGGTCTATGATTTGAGGAAAAACATTAAAAGACTAACGGTATTGAGCTTATTGATTACAAGTCTCTTTCTCCTGACCAAGCATCCACTGGAAAATGAAATTACCATGCTGGATGTTGGGCAAGGGGAAAGTATTTTCCTAAGGGATGTAACTGGGAAGACCATTCTCATAGATGTAGGTGGCAAGGCAGAATCTGATAAGAAAATCGAAAAATGGCAAGAAAAGGCGACGACCAGCAATGCACAGCGAACCTTGATTCCCTATCTCAAAAGTCGAGGAGTAGCCAAGATTGACCAGCTAATTTTGACCAATACAGATAAGGAGCATGTTGGAGATTTGTTGGAGATGACCAAGGCTTTCCATGTAGGCGAAATTTTAGTGTCCAAAGGCAGTTTGAAACAGAAGGAATTTGTTGCAGAACTACAAGCGACCCAAACAAAAGTTAGAAGTATAACAGCAGGAGAGAACTTGCCAATTTTTGGGAGTCAGTTAGAAGCCCTATCTCCAAGTAAAATTGGAGATGGAGATCATGAAGATTCCCTGGTTTTGTATGGAAAACTCTTGGATAAAAACTTTCTTTTCACAGGAAATTTGGAGGAGAAAGGAGAGAAGGACTTGCTGAAGCATTATCCTGACCTAGAGGTGGATGTTTTGAAAGTTGGCCAACATGGCTCTAAAAAATCATCAAGTTCAGCCTTTTTAGAACAGCTCAAACCAGAGATGGCTCTTATCTCAGTTGGAAAGAGCAATCGAACCAAACTCCCCCATCAGGAAACCTTGATACGACTGGAAACTATCAATAGCAAAGTTTACCGAACTGACCAGCAAGGAGCTATACGCTTTAAGGGGTGGAAAAGTTGGAAAATCGAAAGTGTTCGATAGGAAGGACAAATATTATATATTAGTAAAATAAACTAAAAATCTGTTGCATAATAATGATAAAAACGATATAATGAAAGCGTATTCAATGTTAATGCTATAAAACCATTAAAAATTAGTAAAAATCGTTTAATTAGTTAGTTTATGATTATTGGTCTTTCTCAGTCCAGTATATCTGCTGTGAGCGTTCTTAAAACTTATAGGTATGATTGGAATATCTACTATAAGTCTAGTATGAATTGCCAGAGATATAACTATATTAATCCCCTGTTATGGTATCGTTATGACAGCTATTCTGAATATAAAGTTGATAGTGGTTGGAATTACAATCGTTATGAGGTACTAAACTACTCCAGCGAAGGCTATTAATCCTTAAAGAGTGATAAAAAGGAGGGCTAGATATGTTGCAGCTTACTCATGTGACCTTAAAAACGCGACAAGTCATCTTACAAGATGTTGATTTTACATTTGAAAAGGGTAGGATTTATGGTATTCTTGCTATCAATGGCTCTGGAAAGACGACACTGTTCCGCGCCATTAGCAATTTAATTCCTATAAGTAGTGGAAATATTGTAGCCCCTCCTTCTTTATTTTATTATGAAAGCATTGAATGGCTGGATGGAAACTTAAGTGGGATGGACTATCTTCGCCTGATGAAGAACATCTGGAAGTCAGGGCTGAACTTGGGGGATGAAATTACCTATTGGGAAATGTCTGACTATATCAGCCTTCCCATTCGTAAGTATTCCTTAGGCATGAAGCAACGCTTGGTGATTGCCATGTATTTCCTCAGTCAGGCGAAATGCTGGCTTATGGATGAGATTACAAATGGCTTAGATGAGTATTATCGACAGAAGTTTTTTGATAGGCTAGCACAAATCGATAGACAAGAACAGCTGGTTCTTTTAAGTTCTCACTACAAAGAGGAGTTAGTGGAGATTTGCGATAGCATCGTAACCATTCGTCAGGGGCAGATAGAAGAGGTTTAGTTTATGAAAGATGTTAGTCTATTTTTATTGAAAAAAGTTTTCAAAAGTCGCTTAAACTGGATTATCTTAGCTTTATTTGTATCTGTACTCGGTGTTACCTTTTATTTCAATAGTCGGACTGCAAACTCAGTCAGCTTGGAGGGAAAGTTGGAAACTCGTCTTGTAAAAGATGAGAGAGTCATCAATGAATATGAAGAGAAACTCTCCCAAATATCTGATACCAACTCGGAGGAATACCAGATTGCTAAAATTAATTTAGAATCGGAAAAAAATCTTTCGACTCAAAAGAAAGAAATTCTGGCTTTGTTAAGAGAAGGACGCTGGAAAGAAGCCTACTATTTGCAGTGGCAAGATGAGGAAAAGAGTTATGAAATTGTATCGAAGCAACCGACTTCTAGTTCTGACTTAAAAATGGCGGTTGACCGCGAACGAAAGACTTACCAAGCCCTATATCCCTTGAACATAAAAGCCCACAATTTAGTTTATCCGACCCACGGGATTGATCAGATTGTCTGGATTTTAGAGCTTATCATCCCAAGCTTGTTTGTGGTTGCTATTATTTTTATGCTGACACAACTATTTGCAGAAAGATATCAAAATCATCTGGATACAGCTCACTTATATCCTTTTTCAAAAGTGAAATTTGCAATATCCTCTCTTGGAGTTGGAGTGGGTTATGTAACTGTGCTGTTTATCGGAATCAGCGGATTTTCTTTTCTAGTGGGAAGTCTGATAAGCGGTTTTGGACAGTTAGATTACCCCTACCCGATTTATAACTTAACCAATCAAGAAGTAACTATTGGGAAGATACAAGATGTGTTATTTCCTGGCTTGTTACTAACTTTCTTGGCTTTTATCGTTATTGTGGAAGTCGTCTACTTGATTGCTTACTTTTTCAAGCAAAAAATGCCTGTCCTCTTTCTTTCACTCATTGGGATTGTTGGCTTATTGTTTGGCATCCAAACAATTCAGCCTCTTCAAAGGATTGCACATCTGATTCCCTTTACTTACTTGCGTTCAGTGGAGATTTTATCTGGAAGATTACCTAAGCAAATTGATAATGTCAATCTGAATTGGAGTATGGGAATGGTCTTACTTCCTTGCCTGATTATCCTTTTGTTAGTGGGGATTCTATTTATCGAAAGATTGGGAAGTTCACGTAAAAGGAAAGTTTTTAATAGGTCTTAGCATTCCTATAGGGAAGCTAAGGAAAAACTAACATAGGGAGAGAATCAACTTGATTCTCTCTTTTTGATTCGAAAACCAATCCAAAATACAAACAGAAACTTTTCAAAAAAATAATTTTTTATCTTGACAAGAGCTCGAAAACTTGGTATCATATAAAAGTTGAGAAAAGCAGAAGTGAGAGCTTCTCGCCTTGTGACATCAAGTTGCCTGGCCCTACGGATGAAAAGTTTCTAAGAAACGCTATCATAACGTGCGGGCTTGTATATTTACGAGTCCGCTATTGTTTTTCTCTAATAAAACAAAAGAGGTGAAAACCATAGCAAAGCAAGACTTATTCATCAATGATGAGATTCGTGTACGTGAAGTTCGCTTGATTGGTCTTGAAGGAGAACAGCTAGGCATCAAGCCACTCAGTGAAGCGCAAGCTTTGGCTGATAACGCTAATGTTGACCTAGTCTTGATTCAACCCCAAGCCAAACCACCTGTTGCAAAAATTATGGACTACGGTAAGTTCAAATTTGAGTACCAGAAGAAGCAAAAAGAACAACGTAAAAAACAAAGTGTTGTTACTGTGAAAGAAGTTCGTCTAAGTCCAACGATTGACAAGGGAGACTTTGATACAAAACTTCGCAATGCACGCAAATTCCTTGAAAAAGGAAATAAAGTTAAGGTATCTATTCGCTTTAAGGGTCGTATGATTACCCATAAAGAGATTGGTGCAAAAGTTTTAGCCGAGTTTGCTGAAGCAACTCAAGATATTGCAATCATCGAACAACGTGCTAAAATGGATGGACGTCAAATGTTCATGCAATTGGCGCCAGCGACTGACAAAAAATAATTGTCAGAAAGTTAAATAAAGGAGAAAAAATCATGCCAAAACAAAAAACACACCGCGCATCAGCTAAACGTTTCAAACGTACAGGTTCTGGTGGACTTAAACGTTTCCGTGCTTACACTTCTCACCGTTTCCACGGAAAAACTAAGAAACAACGTCGTCATCTTCGTAAAGCATCTATGGTGCATTCAGGAGATTACAAACGTATCAAAGCAATGCTTACTCGCTTGAAATAATAGCTTGACTGTAAGTAAACAATTCTAGGAAATATTTGGAGGAAATAAAACATGGCACGTGTTAAAGGTGGCGTTGTATCACGCAAACGTCGTAAACGTATTCTTAAATTAGCAAAAGGTTACTATGGAGCTAAACACATCTTGTTCCGTACTGCAAAAGAACAAGTAATGAACTCTTACTACTATGCATACCGTGACCGTCGTCAGAAAAAACGTGACTTCCGCAAATTGTGGATCACACGTATCAACGCGGCAGCTCGTATGAACGGACTTTCATACTCACAATTGATGCATGGTTTGAAATTGGCTGAGATCGAAGTTAACCGTAAAATGCTTGCTGACTTGGCTGTTAACGATGCAGCAGCTTTCACAGCTCTTGCAGATGCAGCGAAAGCAAAACTTGGTAAATAATAACAGATAAGACTGGAACAGGACTGTCCCAGTCTTTTTAAAAATAAAGGAGAAAAATATGGCTTCAAAAATGCTACATACTTGCTTGCGAGTAGAAAATCTTGAAAAATCAATTGCATTTTATCAAGATGCTTTTGGTTTTAAAGAATTGCGTCGCAGAGATTTTCCAGACCATGCCTTCACGATTGTCTATCTAGGTCTTGAGGGTGATGACTATGAGTTGGAGTTGACTTATAACTACGATCATGGTCCTTATGTGGTTGGAGATGGATTTGCCCATATCGCCCTAAGTACACCTGATCTTGAGGCGCTTCATCAAGAGCATAGTGCCAAAGGCTATGAAGTTACTGAACCAAATGGCCTACCAGGAACTGCGCCTAACTATTACTTTGTCAAAGACCCTGATGGCTACAAGGTCGAAGTCATTCGTGAAAAATAATCTCGTGAGGTCAAGTAGAATGTTCGTTTTCTACTTGACTTTTTTTAGCTGAAAGAGTATACTAGTAAAAATTTAACCTTTAAGGGGAGTCCAGAGAGACTCACAAGGTGTCAGATAAAAGAATAGTACAATTTTCTAGAGGAGACTTTTTGAGTGTGCTCTCTTGTGTTGTACGATTTTAACTGAGACCTTGCACTAGCAAGGTCTTTTCTTTGTCTGGTCCCCTTAAAATTTAAGGAGGAAAAGTCATGAATCCCACATGTAAGAAACGTTTGGGTGCGATTCGATTGGAAACCATGAAGGTGGTAGCACAGGAGGAAATCGCGCCAAAAATCTTTGAATTAGTTCTAGAAGGGGAAATGGTTGAAGCCATGCGAGCAGGCCAATTTCTTCATCTGCGTGTGCCTGATGACGCCCATCTTTTGCGTCGTCCTATTTCAATTTCGTCTATTGATAAGGTAAACAAGCAGTGTCATCTCATTTATCGGATTGAAGGGGCTGGGACAGCTATTTTTTCAACCTTAAGTCAGGGAGATACTCTTGATGTGATGGGCCCTCAGGGAAATGGTTTTGACTTGTCTAACCTAGATGAGCAGAGCCAGGTTCTCCTTGTTGGTGGGGGGATTGGTGTTCCGCCCTTGCTTGAAGTAGCCAAGGAATTGCATGCGCGTGGTGTGAAAGTAGTGACAGTTCTCGGTTTTGCTAATAAGGATGCTGTTATTTTAGAGACGGAATTGGCTCAATATGGTCAGGTCTTTGTAACGACAGATGATGGTTCTTATGGGATTAAGGGGAATGTTTCTGTTGTCATCAATGATTTAGACAGTCAATTTGATGCTGTTTACTCATGTGGGGCGCCTGGAATGATGAAGTATATCAATCAAACCTTCTATAACCATCCAAGAGCCTATTTATCTTTGGAATCTCGTATGGCTTGTGGGATGGGGGCTTGCTATGCCTGCGTCCTAAAAGTGCCAGAAAGCGAGACGGTCAGCCAACGTGTCTGTGAAGATGGCCCTGTTTTCCGCACAGGAACAGTTGTATTATAAGGAGAAAATCATGACTAGAAATCGTTTACAAGTTTCTCTACCAGGCTTGGATTTGAAAAATCCGATTATTCCAGCATCAGGCTGTTTTGGTTTTGGTCAAGAGTATGCCAAGTACTATGATTTAGACCTTTTAGGTTCTATTATGATTAAGGCGACGACCCTTGAACCACGTTTTGGAAATCCAACTCCAAGAGTTGCTGAGACACCTGCTGGCATGCTCAATGCAATCGGTTTGCAAAATCCTGGTTTAGAAGCTGTTTTAGCTGAAAAACTGCCTTGGCTGGAGAGAGAGTATCCAAATCTTCCTATTATCGCAAATGTGGCTGGCTTTTCAAAACAAGAGTATGCAGCTGTTTCTAGTGGTATTTCCAAGGCAGCTAATGTAAAGGCTATCGAGCTCAATATTTCTTGCCCTAACGTAGATCACTGTAATCATGGACTTTTGATTGGTCAAGATCCAGATCTAGCTTATGATGTGGTGAAAGCAGCTGTGGAAGCCTCTGATGTGCCAGTTTATGTCAAATTAACCCCTAGTGTGACCGATATCGTCACTGTTGCAAAAGCAGCAGAGGATGCGGGAGCAAGTGGCTTAACCATGATTAATACTCTGGTCGGTATGCGCTTTGACCTCAAAACCAGAAAACCAATCTTGGCAAATGGAACAGGTGGAATGTCTGGTCCAGCAGTTTTTCCAGTAGCCCTCAAACTCATCCGCCAAGTCGCCCAAACAACAGACCTGCCTATCATTGGAATGGGAGGAGTGGATTCGGCTGAAGCTGTCCTAGAAATGTATCTGGCGGGAGCATCTGCTATTGGAGTTGGAACAGCCAACTTTACCAATCCATATGCCTGTCCTGATATCATCGAAAATTTACCAAAGGTTATGGATAAATATGGTATCAGCAGTCTAGAAAATCTCCGCAAGGAAGTAAAAGAGTCTCTGAGGTAGACTGCAATCAATCTGTTCTTGATTTTTTATTAGTTTGTAATGTTGATTATAGAGAATTTTGATATAATGAAATGAGTAAGAACAGAGGAAGTAAATTAATGAAGAAATTGAGATTTGTTTTTTTAGCTCTGCTATTTTTCTTAGCTAGCCCAGAGGGTGTAATGGCAAGTGATGGTACTTGGCAAGGAAAACAATACCTGAAAGCAGATGGCAGTCAAGCAGCTAATGAGTGGATTTTTGATGCTCACTATCAATCTTGGTTTTATATAAAAGAAGATGCCAACTATGCTGAAAATGAATGGCTAAAGCAAGGTGACGACTATTTTTACCTCAAATCTGGTGGCTATATGGCCAAGTCAGAATGGATAGAAGACAAGGGAGTCTTCTATTATCTTGACCAAGATGGAAAGATGAAAAGAAATGCTTGGCTAGGAGCTTCCTATGTCGGTGCTACAGGTGCCAAGTTAATAGAAGATTGGATATATGATTCTCAATATGATGCTTGGTTTTATATCAAAGCAGATGGACAACACGCAGAGAAAGAATGGCTTCAAATCAAAGGTAAGGACTATTATTTCAAATCCGGTGGTTATTTACTGACAAGTCAGTGGATTGAACAGGCTTATGTGAGTGCTAGTGGCGCTAAAGTACAGCAAGGTTGGCTTTTTGACAAACAATACCAATCTTGGTTTTATATCAAAGAAAACGGTAATCATGCTGATAAAGAATGGATTTTCGAAAATGGTCACTATTATTATCTAAAATCCGGTGGCTATATGGCAGCCAATGAATGGATTTTGGATAAAGAGGCATGGTTTTATCTAAAATCTGATGGCAAAATGGCTGAGAAAGAATGGCTATACGATGCTAAAAATCAAGCCTGGTACTACTTCAAATTCGGTGGCTACATGGCAAAAAATGAGACTATTGATGGTCATCAGCTAGGAAACGATGGAAAGTGGCATAAGGAGTCCAAGACTAGCTCTGATTATTATCAGGTACTTCCAGTTACTGCAAATATCTATAATGCAGATGGTGAAAAGCTGTCCTATATATCGCAAGGTAGTGTTGTTTGGCTGGATAAGGATAGAAAAAGTGATGACAAGCGCCTGGCTATTACTATTTCTGGTTTGTCAGGCTATATGAAAACAGAAGATTTACAAGCACTAGATGCCAGCAAGGATTTTATCCCTTATTATGAGAGTGATGGACATCGTTTTTATCACTATGTAGCTCAGAATGCTAGTATCCCAGTAGCTGCTCATCTTTCTGATATGGAAGTAGGCAAGAAATATTATTCGGCAGATGGCCTGCATTTTGATGGTTTTAAGCTTGAAAATCCCTTCCTTTTCAAAGATTTGACAGAGGCTACAAACTATAGTGCTGAAGACTTGGATAAGGTATTTAGTCTGCTAAATATTAATAATAGCCTCCTGGAAAATAAGGGAGCTACCTTTAAGGAAGCCGAAGAACATTACCATATCAATGCCCTCTATCTCCTTGCTCATAGTGCCTTAGAAAGCGACTGGGGACGTAGCAAGATTGCCAAAGATAAGAATAATTTCTTTGGAATTACAGCCTATGATACGACACCTTACCTTTCTGCCAAGACATTTGATGATGTGGATAAGGGAATTTTAGGTGCAACCAAGTGGATTAAGGAAAATTATATCGATAGGGGCAGAACTTTCCTTGGAAACAAGGCGTCTGGTATGAATGTGGAATATGCGTCAGACCCTTATTGGGGTGAAAAAATTGCTAGTGTGATGATGAAAATCAATGAGAAACTAGGTGGCAAAGATTAGTCCTATAATTGGATATGATTTGAGTGAATAGTAATACTCTTCGAAAATCTCTTCAAACCACGTCAACGTCGCCTTGCCGTATAGATGTTACTGACTTCGTCAGTTCTATCTGCAACCTCAAAACAGTGTTTTGAGCAACCTGCGGCTAGTTTCCTAGTTTGCTCTTTGATTTTCATTGAGTATAAGTTAAAAATCCTGATTTCAAGTAAAATCAGGATTTTTTCATGGATGCGATTTTTTCTGGATCTGGTGTGACACGGAGGGTCTTTTGTCCTGTGTAGGTGACAAAGCCGGGTTTTCCACCAGTTGGTTTGTTGAGTTTCTTGACTTCAATCATATCTACCTGAACCAGATTTGACAGGCGACCTTGAGAGAAGTAGGCGGCTAGTTCTGCCGCGTCTGTCTTGACTTCATCGGATGGGTCAAGATTGCCTGAGATGACAACATGGCTTCCAGGAATGTCCTTGGCATGGAACCAAAGTTCCTCCTTGCGGGCCATTTTAAAGGTTAGCTCCTCGTTTTGCAGGTTATTGCGTCCTACATAGATGATGGTTTTGCCATCGCTTGCTAGATATTGTTCTGGTTTTTTGCGTTTCTGGATTTTCTCCCGTTGTCTTCTGCGGATAAAGCCAGTTTGAATCAATTCTTCACGGATTTCAGCGATTTCTTCCAGCCCAGCTTGATTGAGAACAGTTTCCACACTTTCCAGATAGAGAATGGTTGCCTTGGTTTCTTCAATCAGATCAGTCAAGTATTTGACAGCTTCTTTGAGTTTCTGATACCGTTTAAAATAGCGTTGGGCATTCTGGTTGGGAGTCAAGGCCTTATCAAGCGCAATCGTGATAGGTAGGTTGGTATAGTAGTTGTCTAGGATAACCTTGTCTTGGTCGTTAGGCACTTGATGGAGGAAGGTTGTTAGCAATTCCCCTTTTTGGCGAAATTCTTCAGCATTGTCTGTCGCTAGTAACTCTTTTTCTTGTTTTTTTAGCTTATGTCGATTTTTCTGAAGTTCATTTTCAACACGACGAATGAGTTCACTGGCTTGCTGTTTGACGCGGTCGCGCTCAGCCTTATCCTTATAGTAGGTGTCCAACAAATCAGAAAGACTGGTAAAAGGCTCTCCCACCTGATTTGCAAAAGGAACTGGACTGAAGGAAGTCTCAGTCAAGCGTGGCTGAGTTTCTTGATTGAAAAAGTTACGGAAAGTGGAAAGTTTATCACTAACCAGAATGTTTTCCAATTCATTTGCCGTATCGCGTCCCAGACCTTGAAAGAGGCTTTGAAGGTTTTTAGCTGTCGTTTCCTGTGTTTGTAGGATTTCAAAGAGCTTTTCATCCTTGATCGTGAAAGGATTGAGAGATTCCGTACTTGGCGGAGCGATATAGGTCGATCCTGGAAGTAAGGTGCGGTAGCTATTTTGTGAAAAGCCAACGTGTTTAATGACTTCGAGGATTTTATGACTGCTTTTATCGACCAGTAGAATATTACTGTGTTTACCCATGATTTCGATAATCAAGGTAGCCTGAATATGGTCTCCAATTTCGTTTTTATTGGAAACTGTCATTTCCACAATACGGTCATTTTCCACTTGCTCAATCGACTCAATCAGGGCACCCTGCAAATACTTTCTCAAAACCATGATAAAGGTAGAAGGTTGGGCTGGATTTTCAAAAGTCGTTTGGGTCAGCTGAATGCGTCCAAAAACTGGATGGGCAGAAAGGAGCAGGCGATGACTTTGGCGATTGCTGCGGATTTGCAAGACCAACTCTTGTTCAAAAGGCTGATTGATTTTCTGGATGCGACCGTTCACTAACTCTCTTCGCAATTCCTCAACCATGTGGTGTAAAAAAAATCCGTCAAATGACATCGTTCTCTCCTTGTGATTGTATTCCATAGTATTATATCAAAAAGGTAGAATAAAATCATGGAAATGTGGTATAATAAAGCCAAGTAAAGAGAAACGAGAAGCACATGTATATTGAAATGGTAGATGAAACTGGTCAAGTTTCAAAAGAAATGTTGCAACAAACCCAAGAAATTTTGGAATTTGCAGCCCAAAAATTAGGAAAAGAAGACAAGGAGATGGCAGTTACCTTTGTGACTAATGAACGTAGTCATGAACTCAATCTGGAGTACCGTGACACAGACCGTCCGACAGATGTTATCAGCCTTGAATACAAGCCAGAGTTGGAAATTGCCTTTGACGAAGAGGATTTACTTGAAAATCCAGAATTGGCAGAGATGATGTCTGAGTTTGATGCCTATATTGGGGAACTGTTCATCTCTATCGATAAGGCTCATGAGCAGGCTGAGGAATATGGCCACAGCTTTGAGCGTGAGATGGGCTTCTTGGCAGTACACGGCTTTTTACATATCAATGGATATGATCACTACACTCCGGAAGAAGAAGCGGAGATGTTCGGTTTACAAGAAGAAATTTTGACAGCCTATGGACTCACAAGACAATAAACGAAAATGGAAAAATCGTGACCTGATATCCAGTTTAGAATTTGCTCTCACAGGAATTTTTACTGCCATAAAGGAAGAACGCAATATGCGAAAACATGCAGTGACGGCTCTTGTAGTCATTCTTGCAGGTTTTGTTTTTCAGGTGTCACGAATCGAATGGCTCTTTCTCCTATTGAGCATTTTCTTGGTAGTAGCTTTTGAAATTATCAATTCTGCTATTGAAAATGTGGTGGATTTGGCCAGTCACTATCACTTTTCCATGCTGGCTAAAAATGCCAAGGATATGGCAGCTGGTGCGGTATTAGTGGTCTCTCTTTTCGCAGCCTTAACAGGCGCATTGATTTTTCTCCCACGAATCTGGGATTTATTATTTTAAACAGTAAGAGGAAATTATGACTTTTAAATCAGGCTTTGTAGCCATTTTAGGACGTCCCAATGTTGGGAAGTCAACCTTTTTAAACCACGTCATGGGGCAAAAGATTGCCATCATGAGTGACAAGGCGCAGACAACGCGCAACAAAATCATGGGAATTTACACGACTGATAAGGAACAAATCGTCTTTATCGACACACCAGGGATTCACAAGCCTAAAACGGCCCTTGGAGATTTCATGGTTGAGTCTGCCTACAGTACCCTTCGCGAAGTGGATACCGTTCTTTTCATGGTGCCTGCTGATGAAGAGCGTGGTAAGGGAGACGACATGATTATCGAGCGTCTCAAGGCTGCCAAGGTTCCAGTGATTTTGGTGGTGAATAAGATCGATAAGGTCCATCCAGACCAGCTCTTGTCTCAGATTGATGACTTCCGTAATCAAATGGACTTTAAGGAAATCGTTCCAATCTCAGCTCTTCAAGGGAATAACGTCTCTCGTCTAGTGGATATTTTGAGTGAAAATCTGGATGAAGGATTCCAGTATTTCCCGTCTGATCAAATCACAGATCATCCAGAACGATTCTTGGTTTCAGAGATGGTTCGCGAGAAAGTCTTGCACCTAACTCGTGAAGAAATTCCGCATTCTGTTGCAGTAGTTGTGGATTCTATGAAACGAGACGAAGAGACAGACAAGGTTCACATCCGTGCAACAATTATGGTCGAGCGTGATAGTCAAAAAGGGATTATCATCGGTAAAGGTGGTGCTATGCTTAAAAAAATTGGTAGCATGGCCCGTCGTGATATCGAACTCATGCTAGGAGACAAGGTCTTCCTAGAAACATGGGTCAAGGTCAAGAAAAACTGGCGCGATAAAAAGCTAGATTTGGCTGACTTTGGCTATAATGAAAAAGAATATTAAGTAGAGGTGGGCTCATGCCTGCTTCTTGTTTTTACAGAAGGAGGACTTATGCCTGAATTACCTGAGGTTGAAACAGTTCGTCGTGGCTTAGAAAAATTGATTTTGGGTAAGAAGATTTCGAGTGTAGAAATTCGCTATCCCAAGATGATTAAGACAGATTTGGACGAGTTTCAAAAGGAAGTGCCTGGTCAGATTGTTGAGTCAATGGGACGTCGTGGCAAATATTTGCTTTTCTACCTGACAGACAAGGTATTGATTTCCCATCTGCGCATGGAGGGCAAATATTTTTACTATCCGGACCAGGTTCCTGAACGCAAGCATGCCCATGTTTTCTTTCAGTTTGAAGATGGTGGCACGCTTGTTTATGAGGATGTTCGCAAGTTTGGTACTATGGAACTCTTGGCTCCTGACCTTTTAGACGCCTATTTTATTTCTAAAAAAATAGGTCCTGAACCAAGAGAGCCAGACTTTGATGTGCAGATCTTTCAAGCTGCCCTTACCAAGTCCAGAAAGCCTATCAAATCCCATCTCTTAGATCAGACCTTGGTAGCTGGACTTGGCAATATCTATGTGGATGAGGTTCTCTGGCGAGCTCAGGTTCATCCAGCTAGACCTTCCCAGACTTTGACAGCAGAAGCAGCGACTGCCATTCATGACCAGACCATTGCTGTTTTGGGACAGGCTGTTGAAAAAGGTGGTTCCACCATTCGGACCTATACCAATGCCTTTGGGGAAGATGGAACCATGCAGGATTTTCACCAAGTCTATGACAAGGCTGGTCAAGCATGTTCGCGCTGTGGCACCATCATTGAGAAAATCCAACTAGGCGGACGAGGAACTCACTTTTGTCCTCAGTGCCAAAGGAGGGGCTGATGGGAAAAATCATTGGAATCACTGGGGGAATTGCCTCTGGTAAGTCAACTGTGACAAATTTTCTAAGACAGCAAGGCTTTCAAGTAGTGGATGCTGACGCTCTTGTTCACCAACTACAGAAACCTGGTGGTCGTCTGTTTCAGGCTCTAGTACAGCACTTTGGGCAAGAAATCATCCTTGAAAACGGAGAACTTAATCGCCCTCTCCTAGCTAGTCTCATCTTTTCAAATCCTGATGAACGAGAATGGTCTAAGCAAATCCAAGGAGAGATTATCCGTGAGGAACTAGCTACATTAAGAGACCAGTTGGCTCAGACCGAAGAGATTTTCTTCATGGATATTCCTTTGCTTTTTGAGCAGGACTACAGCGCTTGGTTTGATGAGACTTGGTTGGTCTATGTGGACCGAGATGTCCAAGTAGAACGTTTAATAAAAAGGGACCAGTTGTCCAAAGTTGAGGCTGAATCTCGTCTGGCAGCCCAGTGGCCTTTAGAGAAAAAGAAAGATTTGGCCAGCCAAATTCTTGATAATAATGGGAATCAAGACCAGCTTCTTACTCAGGTGTTCTCCCTGCTTGAGGGAGGTAAGCAAGATGACAGAGATTAACTGGAAGGATAATCTGCGCATTGCCTGGTTTGGTAATTTTCTGACAGGAGCCAGTATTTCCTTAGTTGTGCCTTTTATGCCCATCTTTGTGGAAAATCTAGGTGTAGGAAGTGAGCAAGTCGCTTTTTATGCAGGCTTAGCTATTTCTGTCTCTGCTATTTCCGCAGCGCTCTTTTCTCCTATCTGGGGTATCCTTGCTGATAAATACGGTCGAAAACCCATGATGATTCGTGCTGGCCTGGCCATGACCATTACTATGGGAGGATTGGCTTTTGTGCCAAATATTTATTGGTTAATCTTTCTTCGTTTACTGAATGGTGTATTTGCGGGTTTTGTTCCTAATGCAACGGCCTTGATAGCCAGTCAGGTTCCCAAGGAGAAATCAGGCTCTGCCTTAGGTACTTTGTCTACAGGCGTAGTTGCAGGTACTCTAACTGGTCCCTTTATCGGGGGATTTATCGCAGAATTATTTGGTATTCGTACAGTTTTCTTACTGGTTGGTAGTTTTCTATTTTTAGCTGCTGTTTTAACTATTTTATTTATTAAGGAAGATTTTCAACCAGTAGCCAAGGAAAAGGCCGTCCCAACAAAGGAATTATTTACCTCGGTCAAATATCCCTATCTTTTGGTCAACCTCTTTCTGACCAGTTTTGTCATCCAATTTTCAGCCCAATCAATCGGCCCTATCTTAGCTCTGTATGTACGCGACTTAGGCCAAACAGAGAATCTTCTTTTTGTCTCTGGTTTGATTGTGTCCAGTATGGGCTTTTCCAGCATGATAAGTGCAGGAGTCATGGGCAAGTTAGGTGACAAGGTGGGCAATCATCGTCTCTTGGTTGTAGCCCAGTTTTATTCAGTTATCATCTATCTTCTCTGTGCTAATGCTTCTAGCCCCCTTCAACTAGGCCTCTATCGTTTCCTCTTTGGATTGGGAACCGGTGCCTTGATTCCCGGAGTTAATGCCCTTCTCAGCAAGATAACGCCCAAAGCTGGTATTTCGAGGGTCTTTGCCTTTAATCAGGTATTCTTTTATCTGGGAGGTGTCGTTGGGCCTATGGCAGGTTCTGCAGTAGCAGGTCAATTTGGCTACCATGCAGTCTTTTATGCGACAAGCCTTTGTGTTGCCTTTAGTTGTCTCTTTAACCTGCTTCAATTTCGAACATTATTAAAAGTAAAGGAAATCTAGTGCGAGTAAAAATTAATCTCAAATGCTCCTCTTGTGGCAGTATCAATTACCTAACCAGTAAAAATTCAAAAACCCATCCAGACAAGATCGAGGTTTTAAAGTATTGTCCCAAGGAAAGAAAAGTAACCCTACATCTTGAATCTAAGTAGATTTTATGGTAAAATAATAAGGATTTTAAGGAGTTTGATATGTATAACCTATTATTAACCATTTTATTAGTATTATCTGTTGTGATTGTGATTGCGATTTTCATGCAACCAACCAAAAACCAATCCAGCAATGTATTTGATGCCAGCTCAGGTGATTTGTTTGAACGTAGTAAAGCACGCGGTTTTGAAGCTGTAATGCAGCGTTTGACAGGGATTTTAGTCTTTTTCTGGCTAGCCATTGCCTTAGCATTGACGGTATTATCAAGTAGATAAGAAAATAATGGGCAGGACTAGGTCTTTGCCTCTTTTTATTTTTAAAAGATATTTGAGAAGGTTTTACAGTAAAAGAAAATTAAAAAATCTAGAAAGAAAATATGAAAGATAGAATAAAAGAATATTTACAAGATAAAGGAAAGGTGACTGTTAATGACTTGGCTCAGGCTTTGGGAAAAGATGGGTCCAAGGATTTTCGTGAGTTGATTAAAACCTTGTCTCTAATGGAAAGAAAGCACCAGATTCGCTTTGAGGAAGATGGACGTCTGACCTTGGAAGTCAAGAAAAAACATGAGATTACTCTCAAGGGGATTTTTCATGCCCATAAAAATGGCTTTGGCTTTGTTAGTCTGGAAGGCGAGGAGGACGATCTTTTTGTAGGAAAAAACGATGTCAACTATGCTATTGATGGTGATACCGTTGAGGTTGTCATTAAGAAAGTCGCTGATCGTAACAAGGGAACTGCTGCTGAAGCCAAAATTATCGATATCCTAGAACACAGTTTGACAACCGCTGTCGGTCAAATCGTTCTAGATCAGGAAAAGCCTAAGTATGCTGGCTATATTCGTTCAAAAAATCAGAAAATCAGCCAACTGATCTATGTTAAGAAACCAGCCCTTAAACTCGAGGGAACCGAAGTTCTCAAGGTCTTTATCGATAAATACCCAAGCAAGAAACATGATTTCTTTGTCGCGAGTGTCCTCGATGTGGTGGGGCATTCAACGGATGTCGGAATTGATGTTCTTGAGGTCTTGGAATCAATGGACATTGTATCCGAGTTTCCAGAAGCTGTTGTCAAGGAAGCAGAAAGTGTGCCTGATGTTCCGTCTCAAAAGGATATGGAGGGTCGTCTGGATCTGAGAGATGAGATTACCTTTACCATTGATGGTGCTGACGCTAAAGACTTGGACGATGCTGTGCATATCAAGGCTCTGAAAAATGGCAATATCGAACTCGGAGTTCACATAGCAGATGTTTCCTATTATGTTACTGAGGGTTCTGCCCTTGATAAGGAAGCTCTTAACCGCGCAACTTCTGTCTATGTGACAGACCGTGTGGTCCCAATGCTTCCAGAACGACTGTCAAATGGCATTTGCTCCCTCAATCCTCAAGTTGATCGCCTGACCCAGTCTGCCATTATGGAGATTGATAAACATGGTCGTGTAGTCAACTACACCATCACACAAACGGTTATCAAGACTAGCTTCAGGATGACCTACAGTGATGTCAATGATATCCTAGCTGGAGACAAGGAAAAGAGACAAGAATATCAGAAAATTGTCCCTAGTATCGAACTCATGGCCAAGCTTCATGAAACTTTAGAAAATATGCGTGTGAAACGTGGAGCCCTCAATTTTGATACCAATGAAGCTAAGATTTTAGTGGATAAACAAGGTAAGCCTGTTGATATCGTTCTTCGTCAGCGTGGTGTTGCCGAGCGCATGATTGAGTCCTTCATGTTGATGGCCAATGAAACAGTTGCCGAACATTTCAGCAAGTTGGATTTGCCTTTTATCTATCGAATTCACGAGGAGCCTAAGGCTGAAAAAGTTCAGAAGTTTATTGATTATGCTTCAAGCTTTGGCTTGCGCATTTATGGGACTGCTAGTGAGATTAGCCAGGAGGCTCTCCAAGACATCATGAGTGCTGTTGAGGGAGAACCTTATGCAGATGTATTATCCATGATGCTTCTACGCTCTATGCAGCAGGCTCGCTATTCGGAGCACAATCACGGCCACTATGGATTAGCAGCTGACTATTACACTCACTTTACCAGTCCGATTCGTCGTTATCCAGACCTTCTTGTTCATCGTATGATTCGTGATTACGGCCGTTCTAAGGAAATAGCAGAGCATTTTGAACAAGTGATTCCAGAGATTGCGACCCAGTCTTCCAACCGTGAGCGTCGAGCTATCGAGGCCGAGCGTGAAGTCGAAGCCATGAAAAAGGCTGAGTACATGGAAGAATACGTGGGCCAAGAGTACGATGCTGTTGTATCAAGTATTGTTAAATTCGGTCTCTTTGTTGAATTGCCAAATACGGTTGAAGGCTTGATTCACATCACCAATCTACCTGAATTTTATCATTTCAATGAGCGTGATTTGACCCTGCGTGGAGAGAAATCAGGAACAACCTTCCGTGTAGGTCAGCAAATCCGTATCCGAGTTGAAAGAGCCGACAAGATGACGGGTGAAATTGATTTCTCATATATCCCAAGTGAGTTTGATGTAATTGAAAAAGGCTTGAAACAGTCTAATCGTAGTGACAGAGGGCGTGGTTCAAGTCGTCGTGCAGATAAGAAGGAAGACAAGAGAAAATCAGGACATTCAAATGATAAGCGCAAGCATTCACAAAAAGACAAGAAGAAAAAGGGAAAGAAACCTTTTTATAAGGAAGTAGCTAAGAAAGGAGCCAAGCATGGCAAAGGGCGAGGGAAAGGTCGTCGCGCAAAATAAAAAAGCGCGCCACGACTATACAATCGTAGATACGCTAGAGGCAGGGATGGTCCTGACTGGAACTGAGATCAAGAGTGTACGAGCAGCTCGAATTAATCTCAAGGATGGCTTTGCCCAAGTAAAAAATGGAGAGGTTTGGTTGAGCAATGTTCATATCGCTCCTTACGAAGAGGGCAATATCTGGAACCAAGAACCAGAACGTCGGCGCAAACTCCTGCTCCATAAGAAACAAATCCAAAAGTTGGAACAAGAGACCAAAGGGACAGGAATGACCCTGGTTCCCCTTAAAGTCTATATCAAAGATGGTTACGCTAAACTCCTTTTAGGTTTAGCTAAAGGGAAGCATGACTATGATAAACGGGAGTCTATCAAACGACGTGAGCAAAACCGCGACATCGCGCGTGTTATGAAAGCTGTTAATCAGCGATAAAAAGAGGAAATGAAGATGGAAAAACTAGTTGCCTATAAACGTATGCCTTTGTGGACTAAAGAAACCATGCCAGAGGCTGTTCAGCAGAAACACAATACCAAGGTTGGGACTTGGGGCAAGATTACTGTCTTGAAGGGAGCTCTCAAGTTTATTGAATTGAGTGAAGAAGGAGAAGTTCTAGCTGAACACCTCTTTGAAGCAGGGGCCGACAACCCAATGGCGCAACCTCAAGCTTGGCATCGAGTGGAAGCTGCCACAGACGATGTAGAATGGTACTTGGAATTTTATTGTAAACCTGAGGACTATTTCCCTAAGAAATACAATACCAATCCTGTTCATTCAGAAGTTCTGGAAGCTATGCAAACAGTGAAATCGGGTAAAGCCTTGGATTTGGGTTGTGGTCAGGGCCGTAATTCCCTCTTTCTTGCACAGAATGGTTTTGATGTGACAGCTGTAGATCAAAATGAATTGGCCCTTGAAATCTTACAAAGCATTGTGGAGCAGGAAGATTTGGACATGCCTGTTGGTCTTTACGATATCAATTCAGCTAGCATTGGGCAAGCTTATGATTTCATCGTATCGACAGTTGTTTTGATGTTTTTGCAAGCAGACCGCATTCCTGCAATTATCAAAAATATGCAGGAGCATACCACGGTCGGTGGTTATAATCTTATCGTTTGTGCTATGGATACGGAAGATTACCCTTGCTCTGTGAACTTCCCATTTACTTTTAAAGAAGGGGAATTGGCAGACTATTACAAGGACTGGGAATTGGTTAAGTACAATGAAAATCCAGGCCATTTGCATCGTCGTGACGAAAATGGCAATCGTATTCAACTACGCTTTGCGACCATGCTAGCTAAGAAAATCAAATAAATATGTTATGAAGGTTGGAGAATTTCCTAACCTTTTTAAAAATGCCAAATGTTGTAAAAATGTAATATTTCTGACTATATAATTTTTATTTCAAGAATCGCTATAATTATAGAACAAAAGCGCTTTTATGCGTATATATATATATATATACGCATAAAAATTATAATTGGTCAGAAAACATGAAAAAAGGTATATTGCATTATTAAAGTAATACTGTAATATAGTTTTGATACAAATATTTATTTTGGAGGAAATTTAGATGTTTCATAAAGGTAAACACGATCGTGAAAAGCAATTACGTTTTTCTATTCGTAAAGTCAGCTTTGGTGCAGCTAGTGTCGCAGTAGCTGCGTTTTTCATGTTTTTAGGAAATGGAGGAGTATATGCTGCAGAGCAAAGCGTGCCTTCAACTAATGGGGAGACACTAGCACCGCAACCTAAAGAACTGAATGCCCAGAATGGTAACTATGAAGGTAATACAGTAGCCACTAGTCCTGCTGCAACAGTAGAGACAAATACTCAACCTTCAACAGTTGAAAATAGTCCCTCTCCAGAATCAGCACCCCAGAAGGTGGAGACTCTAGATAAGAAAGAATTAACAGATTTAATCAAAGAGATTGATGGCAAGTTTGCTAAAGGAACATATGCTACTAAGACAGAAGAAAGCGTTAATAATCTTAGAACTATCTTAGACGAATCAAGAACTGTTTTAAGCACTGCAACAACTCAAACTGAATTAACTGCAGCATATAGAAAGTTAATTACAGCGACATCAAAATTGCAAACAAAATCTGAAAAGAAAAAAGAACAACCATTAGATAATACAACTGATAAGTTAAGTGAAGGTAAAAAACTTACCAGCGCAGAGAAGACTTTGGAGTCTAATTCTATTGCAAACTCAGGTTCTAGAGATGAACGTAATGGGAAAGCGTTGGATACAAATAACCCATTCCGTACAGATTCAACTCCTGGCACTGTAACAAGCACAGATCCCCTAGCTACGAATGCAACAAATGTAGCTATTGTAAATGGTAATTTTAATGATACTAGCCAAGGAGCAGTACTTCCAACTGCAACATCAGATCCTATTACTGTCAAGAACGATATAAGTAAATTAACAGGATGGAAACCTGTTAATTCAACAACAACAACAGTTCCTCTTATTTGGACTGCGAAAGCATCTCAATATGGAGATGCTTTTCCGGGTGACAGAGGTTCTGGAATAGGAGCTGTTTTAGCAGTATATCCAGGAAGAGAATCGTGGAGTGGTAGTCCAAAACCTGAATTTGGTCCTATTTATCAAGATATTGATGTAGTGGGTGGCCAAGAGGTGAAGGTAACTTGGAGAGGGACAACGGTAAATATAAATAGTGGTAATAATGGAGCAAGACTAGTTGTTAAAAATCCAGAAACAGGAGCTGTACTAGGTCGGTATGAAAAAGGTTATGCTGGTACTCCGATGGGAGAAATGTCCGTTCTTGTAAATGTTCCTGAAGGCTTAACAAAATTAAGACTTCAATTTGAAACAGCTCTTAATAGAAGTACAGAAAATCATAGCTATGATAGTAGTTTCAATAAACCAGCTATATCATCTAATGAGAATGCAGGAGGAGTTGTAAGTAATGTTCGTGTGGCTAGCGGTTCTTATCTTGTATCTGAAGTTGTGAAGACTACTTATGAATCTACAGCTACTTCTGCTACTCCTACTACTGTGAATACTACTGTGACTGTAAAAGTCATTAATAAAGGATTCTCAACTTCTACAAATAATCAGTATAGAGTTGAGTTGCCAGAAGGTGCAACATTAGTTGGAACAACAGGTACAAGCTCGGCCCAACTAAATGGAACTAGTTTGACCCTTGGTTTTAACAATTTAGACCCTAAACGAGAACAGACTTTAACGTATACTTTTAGTTTGCCAACTAACAAACCAATTGAAAAACAATTGGAGGGGACAGTTTCTTATCAAACTTCAGGAAATCTGATTGATAACGGAACTAAAAAAACAGGTAGTGATACAGTTGCACAACAAACAGTTAAGATTAATATGTATAAAGCTGATCTGCAGGCAGAGGCAGCTAAGGTAGCAACATTAAATCAAATCGATTATACACCTGAAGCATGGGCTGCTTATCAAGCAGAATTAGCTAAGGCTCAAGAAATATTGAATGAAGAAACTAACAATGTAGAAATAGCGAATCGAAAAAATCAAGCAGATATTAACGCCCAGACTTTGTTGCTTCAAAAAGCTCAAGCTAAATTAGAAGTTGATAAGGCTAAAAAAGCTAAATTAACAGCACTTGAAGGTACTCCAAACGCAACGAAAGAAGAAAAAGATGCGGCTAAACAA
>NZ_VTQF01000009.1:0-41568 GCF_008763935.1 Streptococcus mitis | reverse complement strand
GCAGGAGTAGCAACAGCTCAAACAGACGGTATAGCAGCAATTGAAGCTGTAACCCCAACAGTAGCAGTTAAAGCAGCGGCTAAAGCTGAAGTAGCGAAAAAATTAGCAGAAAAATTAACAGCACTTGAAGGTACTCCAAACGCAACGAAAGAAGAAAAAGATGCGGCTAAACAAGCAGCACAAGACGCAGCAACAAAAGCAAATCAAGCAATTGACGCAGCAACTGACAATGCAGGAGTAGCAACAGCTCAAACAGACGGTATAGCAGCAATTGAAGCTGTAACCCCAACAGTAGGCACAAGTAGTACAGATAGCGCAGGCAACGGTATTACACCACAAACTGCAGAATATATAGGAAGTGTGAATGGTATTTCAGAAGAAACACCAGCTAAGCCGGCTTATGACGGCAGTGCTGATGAAATACCAGATAGAACTCCAATATCTGAAACTACAATAAATAAAGATCGACAACTTCCAAATACAGGTACAGCAAACCCTACAGTAGCTATGGTAGCAGCTGCAGCAAGTGCAGTACTTGGTCTAGGTCTTGTAGGCCGTCGTCGTAAAGAAGATGAAGAAGTATAATTTATATATGAACTAATCTAATCTTTTAGTAAAATTTGTATTTGATTTTATAGATTATATAGAATTTTTTAAAAAATCTCCTAGTAGTCCATTGATTGCTAGGAGATTTTGTTTCTTTGTCAATTATATAAAGTATCGAAACTGGAATAGTAGGACATGACTTCTGAAGCATTGTTAGAAATTAATTTGACTTTCCTAATCTCTTAGTTCACATCTTCGATAATTAAAAATACGATTATTAATTTTTACGAATAATATAGAAAAGGAGGGAAATCATGTTTGTTGCGAGAGATGCTAGGGGAAAGCTGGTAAATGTGTTAGAGGATAAACTTGAGAAGCAAGCTTACACCTGCCCAGCTTGTGGAGGTCAGCTCCGTTTGCGTCAAGGACCAAGTGTCCGGCCCCATTTTGCCCACAAAACCTTAAAAGACTGTGATTTTTCCTCTGAAAATGAAAGTCCAGAACATATGAAAAATAAGGAAGTCCTTTATCACTGGTTGGAAAAAGAGGCAGAGGTGCAATTAGAATACCCGCTTCCAGAGCTTAAACAGATTGCGGATGTATTTGTAAATGGTCATCTTGCTCTAGAAGTTCAGTGTAGTCCCTTGCCGCAAAAACTTCTTAAAGAGCGAAGTGAGGGCTATCGTAGTCAGGGTTACCAAGTACTGTGGTTGCTGGGGGAAAAACTTTGGCTCAAGGACCGTTTGACCCGTCTGCAACAAGGGTTTCTCTATTTCAGTCACAACATGGGATTTTATGTTTGGGAATTAGACAGTGAAAAGCAAGTTTTAAGACTCAAATACCTGATTCACCAAGATCTCCGAGGTAAACTTCATTATCAGATTAAGGAATTTCCCTATGATCACGGTAGTCTACTGGAGATATTACGTCTTCCCTATAAGAAACAAAAAATATCTCATTTTACAGTTTCTGAGGATAAGGACATCTGTCGCTATATCCGGCAACAACTGTATTATCAAAATCCTTTTTGGATGAAAGAACAAGCAGAAGCCTATCAGAAGGGAGAAAATCTCCTGACTTATGGACTAAAAGAATGGTATCCACAAATTCGACCACTAGTAGGTGATTTTTGCCAAATTGAGCAAGATTTGATTCGCTATTATCAGTATTTTCAAACCTATTATCAACAAAATCCTCAAAATGATTGGCAAAAGCTTTATCCACCAGCCTTTTATCAGCAATATTTCTTGAAAAATATGGTAAAATAGAAAGGATGGAGGAATCTAATGGTATTACAAAGAAATGAAATAAATGAAAAAGATACATGGGATCTATCAACGATTTACCCAACTGACCAGGCTTGGGAAGAAGCCTTAAAAGATTTAACAGAACAATTGGAGACAGTAGCCCAGTATGAAGGCCATCTCTTGGATAGTGCGGATAGCCTACTAGAAATTACTGAATTTTCTCTTGAAATGGAACGCCAGATGGAGAAGCTTTACGTCTATGCTCATATGAAAAATGATCAGGACACCCGTGAAGCCAAGTACCAAGAGTACTATGCCAAGGCCATGACACTCTACAGCCAGCTAGACCAAGCCTTTTCATTCTATGAACCTGAATTTATGGAGATTAGTGAAAAGCAGTATGCTGACTTTTTAGAAGCTCAACCAAAATTGCAGTTTTATCAACACTATTTTGACAAGCTTTTGCAAGGCAAGGAACACGTTCTTTCACAACGTGAAGAAGAATTATTAGCTGGAGCTGGGGAAATCTTTGGTTCGGCAAGTGAAACCTTCGCTATCTTGGACAATGCGGATATTGTGTTCCCTTATGTTCTTGACGATGATGGTAAGGAAGTTCAGCTATCTCATGGGACTTACACACGTTTGATGGAGTCTAAAAATCGTGAGGTGCGTCGTGGTGCTTATCAAGCTCTTTATGCGACTTATGAACAATTCCAACATACCTATGCCAAAACCTTGCAAACCAATGTTAAGGTTCAAAACTACCGTGCCAAAGTTCGCAACTACAAGAGTGCGCGTCATGCAGCCCTAGCGGCCAATTTTGTTCCAGAGAGTGTTTATGACAATTTGGTAGCAGCAGTTCGCAAGCATTTGCCACTCTTACATCGTTACCTTGAGCTGCGTTCAAAGATTTTGGGGATTTCTGACCTCAAGATGTACGATGTCTATACACCACTTTCATCTGTTGAATATAGTTTTACCTACCAAGAAGCCTTGAAAAAAGCAGAAGATGCCTTGGCAGTATTGGGTGAGGATTACTTGAGCCGTGTTAAACGTGCCTTCAGCGAGCGTTGGATTGATGTTTACGAAAACCAAGGCAAGCGTTCAGGTGCCTATTCTGGTGGTTCTTACGATACCAATGCCTTTATGCTCCTTAACTGGCAGGACAATCTGGACAATCTCTTTACTCTTGTTCATGAAACAGGTCACAGTATGCATTCTAGCTATACTCGCGAAACTCAGCCTTATGTTTACGGGGATTATTCTATCTTCTTGGCTGAGATTGCATCAACTACCAATGAAAATATCTTGACGGAGAAATTATTGGAAGAAGTGGAAGACGACGCAACGCGCTTTGCTATTCTCAATAACTTCCTAGACGGTTTCCGTGGAACAGTTTTCCGCCAAACTCAATTTGCTGAGTTTGAACACGCGATTCACCAAGCGGATCAAAATGGTGAAGTCTTGACAAGTGATTTCCTAAATAAACTCTACGCAGACTTGAACCAAGAGTATTATGGTTTGAGTAAGGAAGACAATCCTGAAATCCAATACGAGTGGGCTCGCATTCCACACTTCTACTATAACTATTATGTCTATCAATATTCAACAGGATTTGCAGCAGCTTCAGCTCTGGCTGAAAAAATTGTCCATGGTAGTCAAGAAGACCGTGACCGCTATATCGACTACCTCAAGGCAGGTAAGTCTGACTATCCACTTAATGTCATGAGAAAAGCTGGTGTTGATATGGAGAAGGAAGACTATCTCAACGATGCCTTTGCAGTCTTTGAACGTCGTTTGAATGAGTTTGAAGCCCTTGTTGAAAAATTGGGATTGGCATAAGATGGTTGAATCGTATAGTAAAAATGCCAACCATAACATGCGTCGCCCTGTCGTCAAGGAAGAAATTGTGGACTTGATGCGTCAGCGCCAAAAGAAAGTCACAGGATCTTTGAAAGAATTGGAAGACTTTGCCCGCAAGGAAAATATTCCCATTATTCCCCATGAAACGGTAGCTTATTTCCGTTTTCTCATGGAAACCATACAACCTAAAAACATTCTGGAAATTGGGACGGCTATCGGTTTTTCAGCCCTCTTGATGGCGGAACATGCACCAAATGCCAAGATTACAACCATTGACCGCAATCCAGAGATGATTGGATTTGCCAAGAAAAATTTCGCCCAGTTTGACAGTCGCAAGCAAATTACGCTCCTAGAAGGAGATGCGGTAGATGTCTTATCTACCTTGACAGAGTCGTATGATTTCGTCTTTATGGATTCTGCCAAGTCTAAATACATCGTCTTTCTGCCAGAAATCTTCAAACATTTGGACGTTGGAGGTGTGGTTGTCTTGGATGATATTTTCCAAGGTGGTGATGTTGCCAAGGATATTATGGAAGTCCGTCGTGGCCAGCGAACTATTTACAGAGGACTTCAAAGACTATTTGATGTAACCTTAGACAATCCAGGCCTCACCGCAACATTAGTACCTCTGGGTGACGGCATCCTCATGCTTCGTAAAAATGTAGCAGATGTTCAATTGCCTGACAGCGAATGATTTTCAGAAAAATTTAAGAAAATATAGTAAAATAGATAGGGTAACACTTATCTCAAAGGAGTAGACATGAAGAAAAAACTATTGGCAGGTGCCATTACACTATTATCAGTAGCAACTTTAGCAGCTTGTTCGAAAGGTTCAGAAGGGGCAGATCTTATCAGCATGAAAGGGGATGTCATCACAGAACATCAATTTTATGAGCAAGTGAAAAGCAATCCTTCAGCTCAACAAGTATTGTTGAACATGACCATCCAAAAAGTATTTGAGAAGCAATATGGCTCAGAAGTAGATGACAAAGAAGTCAACGATACTATTGCCGAAGAAGAGAAACAATATGGTGAGAACTACCAACGTGTCTTATCGCAAGCAGGAATGACTCTTGAAACACGTAAAGCTCAAATTCGTACAAGTAAATTGGTTGAGTTGGCAGTTAAGAAAGCAGCAGAAGCTGAATTGACAGATGATGCTTACAAGAAGGCCTTTGACGAATACACTCCTGATGTGACTGCTCAAATTATCCGTTTGGACAATGAAGACAAAGCTAAAGAAATTCTTGAAAAAGCTAAAGCTAGTGATGCAGACTTTGCTCAATTAGCCAAAGATAATTCAACAGATGAGAAAACTAAAGCGAATGGTGGAGAAATCACTTTTGATTCTGCTTCAACAGAAGTACCAGAACAAGTTAAAAAAGCTGCTTTTGCTTTAGATGTAAACGGTGTTTCTGATGTGATTAGCGTTACTGGAACACAAGCCTACAGCAGTCAATATTACATTGTTAAACTGATTAAGAAAACAGAAAAATCATCTAATATTGACGATTACAAAGAAAAATTAAAAACTGTTATCTTAACTCAAAAACAAAACGACGCATCATTTGTTCAAAGTATTATCGGAAAAGAATTGCAAGCAGCCAATATCAAGGTTAAAGATCAAGCCTTCCAAAATATCTTCACTCAATACATCGGTGGTGGAGATTCAAGCTCAAGCAGTTCTTCAAAAGAATAAAACAGAAAAGAGCCAAGTGCTCTTTTTCTTATGAGAAAATCTTCTATCTTAAGGGTAAGAGTTTTTTTCTTTCGGAAAAAATGGTATAATAGCAATCAAAACTAGAAAATAAACGGAATTTGGGAATAATTTCTTTTGTTCTCATTAGATTGGTGATACTATGAAGATTAGTAAGAGGCACCTGTTAAACTATTCTATTCTAGTTCCTTACTTACTTTTATCTATTTTGGGTTTGATTGTAGTCTATTCTACAACCAGTGCCATTCTTATCGAAGAAGGTAAAAGTGCCCTCCAATTGGTTCGAAGTCAGGGAATGTTTTGGATATTTAGTTTAATATTGATTGCCTTGATATATAAGCTGAAACTGAATTTTTTAAGAAAAGAACGACTTTTATTTATTGTTATGTTTGTTGAGCTGATTCTCTTAGCTCTGGCTCGCTTAATTGGTACGCCAGTCAATGGAGCCTATGGTTGGATTTCAGTAGGACCTTTGACCATTCAGCCAGCGGAGTATTTGAAGATTATCATCGTCTGGTACTTGGCCCAACGTTTTTCAAAACAACAGGATGAAATTGGTATTTACGATTTTCAAGTTTTAACTCAAAATCAATGGATTCCTCGAGCTTTTAATGATTGGCGTTTTGTCCTCTTGGTAATGATAGGAAGTTTGGCTATTTTCCCAGATTTGGGGAATGCTACAATCCTAGCGCTGGTCGCCTTGATTATGTATACAGTTAGTGGGATTGCTCATCGTTGGTTTATAGTCTTTATCGGTGTATTGTTTGGAGTTTCAGCCCTATCCTTATCAGCTATTTCTATGATTGGGGTTGATAAGTTTTCAAAAGTTCCAGTATTTGGTTACGTTGCTAAGCGTTTCAGTGCCTACTTTAATCCCTTTGCTGATTTGGCAGGAGCAGGCCACCAACTTGCAAATTCCTACTTTGCCATGGTAAATGGTGGTTGGTTTGGTCTAGGATTAGGAAATTCAATCGAAAAACGTGGTTATTTACCAGAGGCTCATACAGACTTTGTATTTTCAATTGTCATTGAAGAGTTTGGATTTGTGGGAGCCAGCTTGATTTTAGCCCTTGTCTTTTTCCTGATTTTGCGGATTATCCTAGTCGGTATTCGTGCTAAGAATCCCTTTAATTCCATGATGGCGATTGGGGTTGGGGGGATGATGCTGGTACAGGTATTTGTTAATATTGGCGGAATTTCGGGCATTATTCCTTCGACAGGAGTAACCTTCCCCTTCTTATCACAAGGAGGGAACAGTCTCCTAGTCTTGTCTGTAGCCATCGCCTTTGTCTTAAATATTGATGCAAGTGAAAAACGTGCCCAATTATATGAGGAGTTAGAAGCTCACTCATCAAACTATATGTAGAGTTGATAGTGGAAAGGATTACCTATGTCTCTTCAAAAATTAGAAAACTATAGTAATAAAGCTGTCGTGCAAGAAGAAGTATTGATTTTAACAGAATTGTTAGAAGATATCACTAAAAATATGCTTGCCCCAGAGACTTTTGCAAAAATCATGGAGTTGAAAGAATTATCAACTCAAGAAGATTATCAAGGCTTGAACCAATTGGTTACGAGTCTGTCAAATGATGAAATGGCTTATATTTCACGCTATTTCTCTATCTTGCCTCTCTTGATTAATATTTCAGAAGATGTGGATTTGGCCTATGAAATCAACCACCAAAATAATATCGATCAAGATTATCTTGGGAAATTATCGGCAACGATCAAAATGGTTGCAGAAAAAGAAAATGCGGTTGAAATTCTAGAACACTTGAATGTTGTCCCTGTTTTGACTGCCCATCCAACACAAGTACAACGTAAGAGTATGCTGGATTTGACCAATCATATCCATACCCTTTTGCGTAAGTATCGTGATGTGAAATTAGGCTTGATTAATAAGGAAAAATGGCATAATGATCTCCGTCGTTACATTGAGATTATCATGCAGACAGACATGATTCGTGAAAAGAAATTGAAAGTAACCAATGAAATCACGAATGTTATGGAATACTACAATAGTTCATTCCTGAAGGCAGTTCCTCATTTGACTGCTGAGTACAAGCGTCTGGCTAAAAAACATGGCTTGGAGTTAAAACATCCTAAACCAATTACCATGGGAATGTGGATTGGTGGAGACCGTGATGGGAATCCCTTTGTTACAGCAGATACCTTGAAACAATCTGCTATGACTCAGTGTGAAGTCATCATGAACTACTATGATGAAAAGATTTACCAACTTTATCGTGAATTCTCTCTCTCAACCAGTATTGTCAATGTGAGCAAGCAAGTCAGAGAAATGGCTCGTCAATCCAAGGATAACTCGATTTATCGTGAAAAAGAGCTTTACCGTCGTGCCTTGTTTGATATTCAATCAAAAATCCAAGCAACAAAAACCTATCTGATTGAGGATAAGGAAGTTGGGGCTCGCTATGAAACAGCTAATGATTTTTATAAGGATTTAATTACTATTCGTGATTCCCTTTTAGAAAATAAGGGCGAAGCACTGATTTCTGGTGATTTTGTTGAGTTAATTCAGGCAGTTGAAATTTTTGGTTTCTATTTGGCATCTATTGACATGCGTCAAGATTCTAGTGTTCATGAAGCCTGTGTAGCTGAACTCTTGAAATCAGCTGGTATTCATTCGCATTATAGTGAACTAGGTGAAGAAGAAAAATGCCAGCTTCTCTTGAAAGAATTGGAAGAAGATCCGCGTATTCTTTCTGCCACTCATGTTGAAAAATCAGAGTTACTTGAAAAAGAATTAGCAATCTTTAAGGCTGCCCGTAAGTTGAAAGATAAGTTGGGAGATGATGTCATTCGTCAGACCATCATTTCACATGCAACCAGCGTATCAGACATGTTGGAATTGGCTATCTTGCTAAAAGAAGTAGGGTTAGTTGATAAAGAAAGAGCCCGTGTTCAAATTGTACCTCTCTTTGAAACAATCGAGGACTTGGACCATTCAGAAGAAACCATGAGAGAATATCTTTCTCTTCCTCTTGCCAAGAAATGGATTGCTTCACGCAATAACTATCAAGAAATCATGTTGGGCTACTCTGACAGTAATAAAGATGGTGGTTACCTATCATCATGTTGGACCCTCTACAAGGCTCAACAACAATTGACTGCTATTGGAGATGAATTTGGCGTTAAGGTTACCTTCTTCCACGGCCGTGGTGGTACTGTCGGTCGTGGTGGTGGACCAACCTATGAAGCCATCACCTCTCAACCGCTCAAGTCTATTAAGGATCGTATCCGCTTGACGGAGCAGGGTGAAGTAATTGGGAATAAATACGGTAATAAAGACGCAGCTTACTATAACCTTGAAATGCTAGTATCCGCAGCCATTAACCGTATGATTACTCAGAAGAAGAGCGATACCAACACCTCAAATCGTTATGAAGCTATTATGGACCAAGTGGTGGACCGTAGTTACGATATCTACCGTGATTTGGTCTTTGGTAATGATCATTTCTATGATTATTTCTTCGAGTCAAGTCCAATCAAGGCTATTTCAAGCTTTAATATTGGTTCTCGTCCAGCCGCTCGTAAGACTATTACTGAAATCGGTGGTTTGCGAGCTATCCCTTGGGTATTCTCATGGTCGCAAAGTCGCGTCATGTTCCCTGGATGGTATGGAGTTGGTTCAAGCTTCAAGGAATTTATCGATAAAAATCCAGAGAATATTGCTATCTTACGAGATATGTACCAAAATTGGCCTTTCTTCCAATCGCTCCTTTCAAATGTTGATATGGTCTTGTCAAAATCAAATATGAACATTGCTTTTGAATATGCCAAATTGTGTGAGGATGAAGAAGTAAAAGCAATCTATGAGACTATTCTAAATGAATGGCAAGTCACCAAGGAAGTTATCTTGGCTATCGAAGGTTATGATGAACTCTTGGCTGAAAATCCATATCTAAAAGCAAGTTTGGATTACCGTATGCCTTACTTTAATATCCTTAACTATATCCAGTTGGAGTTGATTAAACGTCAACGCCGAGGAGAATTATCAAGCGATCAAGAAAAATTAATCCATACAACCATCAACGGAATTGCGACAGGATTGCGTAATTCAGGTTGATACCTATCAAACTTCCTCTTTTCAATAGGGGGAGTTTTTGATATTTCAAAAAAATGCTAAAAGAGTCTTGACAAGTAGTTGAAAAATGATATAATTTAACCATTCAGAAAAGTAATCATACAAACTTTTTAGAGAGTCTGTGGTAGCTGAAAACAGATAAGTGATGATGATGAAAATTGGGCTGAATGTTATTTAGAATTTGAAATCATAAAAATTCGGTGAGCACACCTTACAGTGCATCTCGTTATTGCGAGACAGAGCGATAGGGAAATTCCCTATAATTGAGGTGGCACCGCGTATTGACGTCCTCACACAAGTTTTTTGTGTGAGGACTTTTTTGATGGAGGTTAGTATGGAAAGAAGACGATGGCGTCGCTTGTTTAGATAAGTGAAGTATTTTAAAGGAATAAAAAGGAGAAATAGAATGAAAAATAAACGTTTAATTGGAATTATCGCTGCATTAGCAGTCTTAGTAGCAGGAAGCTTGATTTACTCTTCAATGAATAAACCAGAAGCTAAGAATGAGAAGAAAGTTGCCAAAGTTGGTGTTCTTCAGTTTGTGAGCCATCCATCTCTTGATTTGATTTATAAAGGGATACAAGATGGACTTGCTGAGGAAGGCTATAAAGATGATCAGTTGAAGATTGACTTTATGAACTCAGAAGGTGACCAAAGTAAGGTTGCGACAATGAGTAAACAATTGGTTGCAAATGGGAATGACCTTGTGGTTGGTATTGCAACACCAGCTGCTCAAGGTTTGGCTAGTGCCACAAAAGACCTACCGGTTATCATGGCTGCTATTACAGACCCAATTGGTGCTAACTTGGTCAAAGATTTGAAAAAACCAGGTGGCAACATTACAGGGGTGTCTGACCACAATCCAGCTCAACAACAAGTTGAACTCATTAAGGCTCTTACACCAAATGTAAAAACAATCGGAGCCCTTTACTCAAGTAGCGAAGACAATTCAAAAACACAGGTTGAAGAATTTAAGGCTTATGCTGAAAAAGCAGGTTTGACAGTGGAAACATTTGCAGTTCCTTCAACAAATGAAATTGCTTCAACAGTTAATGTTATGACTAGCAAGGTCGACGCTATCTGGGTTCCAATTGATAACACAATTGCATCAGCTTTTTCAACAGTTGTATCAAGCAACCAATCAGCTAAAAAACCAATCTACCCAAGTGCAACTGCCATGGTAGAAGCTGGTGGTTTGGCATCAGTTGTAGTTGACCAACACGACCTTGGTGTGGCAACTGGTAAAATGATTGCGGAAGTCTTGAAAGGTGCAAAACCAGCTGATACACCAGTCAATGTCTTTTCAACTGGTAAGTCAGTAATCAACAAAAAATTGGCACAAGAGCTAGGTATTACGATTCCTGAATCTGTTCTAAAAGAAGCAGGACAAGTGATTGAATAATCTGTAATGGAGGAGTTGGGGACATCTCCTCCAATTTTTTACAAAAGAAATCGTTTAGAAAAGGTTAAGAAACAGATGATATTATCTATTATTTCTCAAGGATTTGTCTGGGCTATTTTAGGTCTGGGAATCTTTATGACATTTAGGATTTTGAACTTTCCAGATATGACGACAGAAGGTTCCTTCCCTCTTGGGGGAGCTGTTGCTGTTACTCTGATAACGAAAGGCGTGAACCCATTTTTAGCGACTCTTGTTGCTGTAGGAGCAGGTTGTTTGGCTGGAATGGCAGCAGGCCTTCTTTATACAAAAGGGAAGATCCCAACCTTGCTCTCAGGGATTTTGGTGATGACTTCTTGTCACTCTATCATGCTCTTGATTATGGGACGTGCAAATTTAGGATTGCTTGGAACCAAGCAAATTCAGGATGTCTTGCCTTTTGATTCAGACTTGAACCAACTCTTGACAGGTCTTATCTTTGTCAGTCTTGTCATTGCTCTCATGCTCTTTTTCTTGGACACCAAACTCGGACAAGCCTATATTGCTACAGGTGACAATCCTGATATGGCTAGAAGTTTCGGGATTCATACTGGACGCATGGAGCTCATGGGCTTGGTCTTATCAAATGGTGTGATTGCCCTTGCAGGGGCTCTTATTGCCCAGCAAGAAGGCTATGCCGATGTATCTCGAGGAATCGGGGTGATCGTTGTGGGGCTTGCAAGTTTGATTATTGGAGAAGTTATCTTCAAGAGTTTGAGCTTGGCAGAACGTCTGATTACCATCGTTGTAGGTTCTATCGCCTATCAATTTTTAGTGTGGGCAGTTATTGCGCTTGGCTTTAATACAAGTTACCTTCGTTTGTACAGTGCCGTGATTTTAGCAGTCTGCCTCATGATTCCAACATTTAAGCAAACAATCTTGAAAGGAGCCAAATTAAGCAAATGACAGCAATTGTAGAATTAAAAAATGCAACCAAAGTCGTTAAAAATGGCTTTGATGAAGAAAAGATTATTTTAAATGATGTTTCCTTAGAAATTTTTGAACAGGATTTCATCACGATTTTAGGTGGAAATGGAGCTGGGAAATCAACCCTCTTTAACACTATTGCAGGAACTTTGTCATTAACCAGTGGAACCATCCGTATTTTGGGTGAAGATGTTACCAAGTTTTCGCCAGAAAAGCGAGCTAAGTATCTGTCTCGAGTCTTCCAAGATCCCAAGATGGGGACAGCTCCTCGTATGACGGTCGCTGAAAATCTTTTGATTGCCAAGTTTCGTGGTGAAAAGCGTGGACTGTTTCCGAGACGTCTGGCTAGCTATAAGGATGAGTTTCAGGCAACTATTGAAAAAGTGGGAAACGGTCTTGAGAAACACTTGAATACACCAATTGAGTTCTTATCTGGTGGACAAAGACAGGCTTTGAGTCTCTTGATGGCAACCTTGAAGCGTCCAGAATTACTCTTGTTAGACGAGCATACTGCAGCCCTTGATCCAAAGACCAGTGTCGCACTCATGGAGTTGACAGATGAATTTGTCAAGAAAGATCAGCTGACAGCGCTTATGATTACCCACCATATGGAAGATGCTCTCAAATATGGCAATCGCTTGATTGTCATGAAAGAAGGACGAATTATCCAAGATTTGAACCAAGAAGAAAAAGCAAAAATGAAAATCTCTGATTATTATCAACTCTTTGAATAAAGTAGGGAAAATGAGTGAAATGGTTTACTTTTTTTCTGAAATAAAGTATACTATATAAAGTAAACTATGATAACATGGAGGTATTGTGTATGGTTGACAAACAAGTCATTGAAGAAATCAAAAACAATGCCAACATTGTGGAAGTCATAGGAGATGTGATTTCTTTACAAAAGGCAGGACGGAACTATCTAGGGCTCTGTCCTTTTCATGGTGAAAAAACACCTTCTTTCAACGTTGTAGAGGACAAACAGTTTTACCACTGTTTTGGTTGTGGTCGATCAGGTGACGTCTTTAAGTTCATCGAGGAGTACCAAGGAGTTCCCTTTATGGAGGCTGTCCAAATTTTAGGTCAGCGTGTTGGGATAGAGGTGGAAAAACCGCTTTATAGTGAGCAGAAGCCAGCCTCGCCTCACCAAGCTCTTTATGATATGCACGAAGATGCTGCCAAATTTTATCATGCTATTCTCATGACAACGACCATGGGGGAAGAGGCCAGAAATTACCTCTATCAGCGTGGTTTGACAGATGAAGTCCTCAAGCATTTTCGGATTGGTTTAGCACCTCCAGAACGAAACTATCTCTATCAACGTTTGTCTGGTCAGTATCGTGAAGAGGATTTCCTAGATTCAGGATTATTTTACCTCTCGGATGCCAATCAATTTGTAGACACCTTTCACAATCGGATTATGTTTCCCCTGACAAATGATCAAGGAAAGGTCATTGCCTTCTCAGGTCGTATCTGGCAGAAAACGGATTCACAAACTTCTAAGTATAAAAATAGCCGATCGACTGCAATTTTTAACAAAAGTTACGAATTATATCATATGGATAGGGCAAAAAAATCTTCTGGTAAAGCCGGTGAGATTTACCTCATGGAAGGGTTCATGGATGTCATTGCAGCCTATCGGGCTGGAATTGAAAATGCTGTAGCCTCTATGGGAACAGCTTTAAGTCGTGAGCATGTTGAGCATCTGAAAAGATTAACCAAGAAGTTGATTCTTGTTTACGATGGCGATAAGGCTGGGCAAGCTGCGACATTGAAAGCCTTAGATGAAATTGGCGATATGCCTGTGCAAATCGTTAGTATGCCTGATAACTTGGATCCAGATGAGTATCTACAAAAAAATGGACCAGAAGACTTGGCCTATCTGTTAACGAAAACTCGTATTAGTCCGATTGAGTTTTACATTCATCAGTATAAGCCTGAAAACAGTGAAAATCTGCAGGCACAGATTGAGTTTATTGAAAAAATAGCTCCCTTGATTGTTCAAGAAAAGTCCATCACTGCTCAAAACAGCTATATACATATTTTAGCTGACAGTCTGGCGTCCTTTGATTATGCCCAGATTGAGCAGATTGTTAATGAGAGTCGTCAGGCGCAAAGGCAGAATCGTATGGAAGGAATTTCCAGACCGATGCCAATCACTATGCCTGTCACCAAGCAGTTATCGGCTATTATGAGGGCAGAAGCCCATCTACTTTATCGAATGATGGAATCTCCCCTTGTTTTGAATGATTACCGTTTGCGAGAAGACTTTGCATTTGACACTCCTGAATTTCAGGTTTTATATGACTTGCTTGGCCAGTATGGAAATCTTCCTCCAGAAGTTCTAGCGGAGCAGACAGAGGAAGTTGAAAGAGCATGGTATCAAGTTTTAGCTCAGGATTTACCATCTGAGATGTCACCTCAGGAACTTAGTGAAGTAGAAATGACTCGAAACAAGGCTCTCTTGAATCAGGACAATATGAGAATCAAAAAGAAGGTGCAGGAAGCTAGCCATGTAGGAGATACAGACACAGCCTTAGAAGAATTGGAACGTTTAATTTCCCAAAAGAGAAGAATGGAGTAATAATGGCAACAAAACAAAAAGAAGTAACAACATTTGACGTACAAGTAGCAGAATTTATCCGTAATCATAAACAAAAAGGGACAGCAACTGATGATGAAATTAATGCAAGTCTGGTGATTCCTTTTACCTTGGATGCTGATGGAATTGAAGATCTCTTGCAACGAATTCAGGATGCAGGAATTTCTATCACAGATAACGAAGGAAATCCGAGTGCTCGTGTTCTTAGCTCTGAAGAAGAACCAGAACTCAGCGATGAGGACTTGATTGGGTCAACTTCGGCTAAGGTCAATGACCCTGTTCGTATGTACTTGAAAGAAATCGGAGTCGTTCCTCTCTTGACCAATGAAGAGGAAAAAGAATTGGCACTAGCTGTTGAAGCGGGTGATATCGAAGCCAAACAACGTCTTGCGGAAGCCAACCTTCGTTTGGTTGTTTCTATTGCTAAACGCTATGTCGGCCGTGGTATGCAGTTCCTTGACTTGATTCAAGAAGGGAACATGGGCTTAATGAAGGCGGTTGACAAGTTTGACTATTCTAAAGGATTTAAGTTCTCAACTTACGCAACTTGGTGGATTCGTCAGGCTATCACTCGTGCTATTGCGGATCAAGCTCGTACTATTCGTATCCCAGTCCACATGGTTGAAACGATTAACAAGCTTGTTCGTGAACAGCGTAACCTTCTTCAAGAATTGGGGCAAGATCCAACACCAGAACAAATCGCTGAACGAATGGATATGACACCTGATAAGGTTCGTGAAATCTTGAAGATTGCCCAAGAACCGGTATCCCTTGAAACTCCAATCGGTGAAGAGGATGATAGCCACCTTGGGGACTTTATCGAAGATGAAGTGATTGAAAATCCAGTGGACTATACAACTCGTATTGTCTTGCGTGAGCAGTTGGATGAGGTCTTGGATACTCTTACAGACCGTGAAGAAAATGTTTTGCGTCTGCGTTTTGGGCTAGATGATGGTAAAATGCGTACCCTTGAAGATGTTGGTAAAGTCTTTAACGTGACTCGCGAGCGTATCCGTCAGATTGAAGCTAAAGCTTTGAGAAAACTACGCCAACCAAGTCGCAGCAAACCGCTTCGTGATTTTATTGAAGACTAAGAGTGAGGATGAATATGGCTTATACAGAAGAGCAAATTGAAAACATCAAAACACGAATTTTATCAGCCTTGGAAGAAGTTATTGACCCTGAGTTGGGAATCGATATTGTCAATCTTGGTTTGATCTATGAAATTCGTTTTGACGGTGACACAGGACAAACAGAGATTGATATGACTTTGACAACCATGGGTTGTCCTCTAGCAGACCTTTTGACAGACCAGATTTATGATGCTATGACAGAGGTTCCAGAAGTAACGGATACTGAGGTTAAATTAGTCTGGTATCCAGCCTGGACTGTTGAAAAAATGAGTCGCTATGCACGCATTGCCCTAGGCATTAAGTAAACATATAAACACATGTGAGAGATTATTGGAAAAGCGAGGAAATTTCCTCTTCTTTTCCTCTAGTCTCTCCTTTCTTTTGCTGATTTTATTCAAAGAAAATGATATAATAGTAGTTATGGAAAAAAAGAAATTACGCATCAATATGTTGAGTTCAAGTGAGAAAGTAGCAGGACAAGGAGTTTCAGGTGCCTACCGTGAATTAGTTCGTCTTCTTCACCGTGATGCAAAGGACCAATTGATTGTTACAGAAAATCTTCCAATCGAGGCAGATGTGACTCACTTTCATACAATTGATTTACCCTATTATTTATCAACCTTCCAAAAGAAACGCTCAGGAAGGAAAATTGGCTATGTGCACTTCTTGCCTGATACACTTGAGGGGAGTTTAAAAATTCCATTTTTCTTAAAGGGAATTGTGAAACGCTATGTATTTTCTTTTTACAACCGGATGGAGCATTTGGTGGTGGTCAATCCTATGTTTATCGAGGATTTGGTGGCAGCTGGTATTCCACGTGAAAAAGTGACCTATATTCCTAACTTTGTAAACAAGGAAAAATGGCATCCTCTTCCGCAAGAAGAGGTAGCGAGACTGCGTACAGAGCTAGGTCTTAGTGACAATCAGTTTATCGTAGTAGGTGCTGGTCAAGTTCAGAAACGCAAAGGGATTGACGATTTTATCCGTCTGGCTGAGGAATTGCCGCAAATTACCTTTATCTGGGCAGGTGGTTTCTCTTTTGGTGGTATGACAGATGGTTATGAACGTTACAAGAAAATCATGGAGAATCCACCTAAAAATTTGATTTTTCCAGGTATTGTATCGCCAGAGCGGATGCGAGAATTGTATGCCCTAGCGAATCTTTTCTTGCTTCCTAGTTATAATGAGCTCTTTCCGATGACGATTTTAGAGGCTGCCAGTTGTGAAGCTCCGATTATGTTGCGTGATTTAGATCTTTATAAGGTAATTTTGGAGGGAGATTATCGGGCTACAGCAGACAGAGAAGAGATGAAAGAAGCTATTCTGGAATATCAAGCGAATCCTGCTGCTTTAAAAGATTTGAAAGAAAAAGCTAAGAATATTTCTAGAGAGTATTCTGAAGAGCATCTGTTACAAATCTGGTTGGACTTTTATGAGAAACAAGCCGCTTTAGGGAGAAAGTAAAAAGTGAGGTAATCTATGCGAATTGGTTTATTTACAGATACCTATTTTCCTCAGGTTTCAGGTGTTGCGACCAGTATTCGAACCTTGAAAACCGAACTTGAAAAGCAGGGGCACGCTGTTTTTATCTTTACGACGACAGATAAGGATGTCAATCGCTACGAAGATTGGCAAATTATCCGCATTCCAAGTGTTCCTTTCTTTGCTTTTAAGGATCGCCGCTTTGCCTATCGAGGTTTCAGCAAGGCGCTTGAAATTGCTAAACAATATCAACTGGATATTATCCACACTCAGACAGAATTTTCTCTTGGCCTGTTGGGGATTTGGATTGCGCGTGAATTGAAGATTCCAGTCATCCATACCTATCACACCCAATACGAAGACTATGTGCATTATATTGCCAAGGGGATGTTGATTCGTCCTAGTATGGTCAAGTATTTGGTTAGAGGTTTTTTACATGATGTAGATGGAGTCATTTGTCCTAGTGAGATTGTCCGTGACTTGCTATCTGACTATAAGGTCAAGGTCGAAAAACGTGTCATTCCTACTGGGATTGAATTAGCCAAGTTTGAACGTCCAGAAATCAAGCAAGAAAATCTGAAAGAACTACGTAGTAAACTAGGGATTCAAGCTGATGAACAGATGTTGCTGAGTCTTTCCAGAATTTCCTATGAAAAAAATATTCAAGCAGTATTAGCAGCCTTTGCTGATGTTCTGAAAGAGGAAGACAAGGTTAAACTGGTAGTTGCTGGGGATGGCCCTTATCTGAATGACCTCAAAGAGCAAGCCCAGAAACTAGAGATTCAAGACTCCGTTGTCTTTACAGGGATGATTGCTCCTAGTGAGACCGCTCTTTACTATAAGGCGGCAGATTTCTTCATCTCGGCATCGACAAGTGAAACCCAAGGCTTGACCTACTTGGAAAGTTTGGCTAGTGGGACGCCTGTCATTGCACATGGAAATCCTTATCTGGACAATCTTATCAGTGATAAAATGTTTGGAACCTTGTATTACGGTGAACATGATTTGGCTGGAGCTATTCTGGAGGCCCTGATTGCAACGCCAGATATGGATGAGTATACCTTATCAGAGAAATTGTACGAGATTTCAGCTGAGAACTTTGGAAAACGAGTGCATGAGTTTTATTTGGATGCCATTATTTCAAATAACTTCCAGAAAGATTTAGCAAAAGATGATACGGTCAGCCAGCGTATCTTTAAGACAGTTTTGTATTTACCGCAACAGGTGGTTGCTGTGCCTGTAAAAGGCTCTAGACGAATGCTGAGGGCTTCAAAAACACAGTTAATCAGCATCAGAGATTATTGGAAAGACAGTGAAGAATAGAAAGAGGAATAGCTATGAAAAAACAATTGATGAGAAGTGGTAGTGATCAAAAAATTGCTGGAGTATGTGCTGGGGTCGCAAATTATTTTGATATTGATCCGACTATTGTTCGTGTAATATGGGGTGTTCTTGCATTTTGTTATGGGGCAGGAATTGTAGCTTATATCATTTTATGGATTATTGCACCTGTAGCAACTGACTATTGAAAACTAGCTCAATTCATGCTAAGATAATAGAAAATAGAATGTAACGAAGGAGATAAAAATGGCATTTGGAGATAATGGAAATCGTAAAAAAACTATGTTTGAGAAAATAACCTTGTTTATCGTGATTATCATGCTAGTAGCAAGTTTATTGGGAATTTTTGCAACTGCAATTGGTGCCCTCAGTAATCTATAAAATAGATACAAGAAAATTTAGTGACTGGGATTTCCCAGCCCTTTTTTAAAGTGAGAAGAAAAAATGAGTATGTTTTTAGATACAGCCAAGATTAAGGTCAAGGCTGGTAATGGTGGCGATGGTATGGTTGCCTTTCGCCGTGAAAAATATGTCCCTAATGGGGGTCCTTGGGGTGGTGACGGTGGTCGTGGAGGAAATGTGGTCTTCGTTGTAGACGAAGGTTTGCGTACCTTGATGGATTTCCGCTACAATCGTCATTTCAAGGCTGATTCTGGTGAAAAAGGGATGACCAAAGGGATGCATGGTCGTGGTGCTGATGACCTTAGAGTTCGAGTGCCACAAGGTACGACTGTTCGTGATGCAGAGACTGGCAAGGTTTTGACAGATTTGATAGAACACGGGCAAGAATTTATCGTTGCTCACGGAGGTCGCGGTGGACGTGGAAATATCCGCTTTGCGACACCAAAAAATCCTGCACCTGAAATCTCTGAAAATGGAGAACCAGGTCAGGAACGTGAGTTACAATTGGAACTAAAAATCTTGGCAGATGTTGGTTTAGTAGGTTTCCCATCTGTAGGGAAATCAACTCTTTTAAGTGTTATTACATCTGCTAAACCAAAAATCGGTGCCTACCACTTTACGACCATTGTACCAAATCTAGGTATGGTTCGCACCCAATCAGGTGAATCCTTTGCAGTAGCCGATCTGCCAGGTTTGATTGAAGGGGCTAGTCAAGGTGTCGGTCTGGGAACCCAGTTCCTCCGTCATATCGAACGTACACGTGTCATCCTCCATATCATTGATATGTCAGCTAGCGAAGGCCGTGATCCATATGAGGATTATCTTGCCATCAATAAAGAGCTGGAGTCATACAATCTTCGTCTCATGGAGCGTCCACAGATTATTGTAGCCAATAAGATGGATATGCCTGAGAGTCAGGAAAATCTTGAAGAATTCAAGAAAAAATTAGCTGAAAACTATGATGAATTTGAAGAGTTACCAGCTATCTTCCCAATATCTGGTTTGACCAAGCAAGGTCTGGCTACACTTTTGGATGCTACAGCTGAATTGTTAGACAAGACACCAGAATTCTTGCTCTACGACGAGTCAGATATGGAAGAAGAAGCTTACTATGGATTTGATGAGGAAGAAAAAGCCTTTGAAATTAGTCGTGATGACGATGCGACATGGGTACTTTCTGGTGAAAAACTCATGAAACTCTTTAATATGACCAACTTTGATCGTGACGAATCAGTCATGAAATTTGCCCGTCAATTACGTGGTATGGGGGTTGATGAAGCCCTTCGTGCGCGTGGTGCTAAAGATGGTGACTTGGTCCGAATTGGTAAATTTGAGTTTGAATTTGTAGACTAGGAGATTGATATGGGAGATAAACCGATATCTTTCCGAGATGCGGATGGCAATTTTGTTTCTGCCGCAGACGTTTGGAATGAAAAGAAATTGGAAGAACTGTTTAATCGTCTCAATCCAAATCGTGCCCTGAGATTAGCACGAACTAAAAAAGAGAATCCATCTCAGTAAAGAATATTACAAAATTCCGTGCCACATGAGACACGGAATTTTGTTATTCTTCAAAGAAAAATGGTGGAGCGAATTTTTTCAGTTCTTCAAAGCATTTTTGAGCAGCTTCTGCATCTTCGCAGATGACGAGACAGACATCATCTCCACAGAGAGTAGCGATAGCGTCAGGGAAGCTCAAAGCATCAATGATAGAACCAAAGGATTGAGCAAGTCCAGGAAGGGTTTTTAGCAGGACTTGGTGTTGAACTGGGCGCATCAAGACAAGAGCATCTTCCATATAAATTTCGAGACGTTTCTCCCATTTTGAGATAGAACCTGTATTGAGCACGTAGTAAGAGTTATCTTCTTCACGTACTTTTGAGAGGTTCATACTTTTAATATCTCTCGAAAGTGTAGCTTGTGTAACTTGAATATCATTATCAGCAAGAAGAGCTTGTAGCTCAGCTTGAGTATGAATCTTGTTTTTAGTTACAAGAGCTCGTATGAGTTGGTGTCGGTGTTCAGATTTATTCATAAAATATTACTCCTTGTACAAGGTACAGAAAGCGTGGACTGAACGAGAACGTCAGTCGAGTGGTAAGCGGTATTGTCACGTATGATGATTTCAAAGTCAGTAGTATAGAGAACTATACGGAGGAAATCTCCTTCTTTTAACTTGTCACTAGTTGGGTGTAGATGAATTGGGTATCTATCCGTTTATCTACATTGGTGTCCTCTACTAACAGTAAATCATTCAATTAGGGTAGCCTTTTGTCACGACTTGTTGTGAATTTACGATTAATGTCAATTCACAGAGATTGTCCAACATGTGGAGTGGTAGCGAGTGTTATTAATGAGTACATATGTTGGTTAGGGTCTTAGTATCTTTTGTCTAAGCTCCCGTGTAGACCTATCATAAGCCCATATTGGGATTGAAGTTGACCCAAAGTTTATGTTTGTTTCAACTGTTCAAGTGGAAATAGTTCCGTATTGAAATTCTAATATATTATACCTTTTGATAAGGTAGGATAAGTGTAGACTGTTCAAGATCAACAGTCAGCTGGTAAGCGGTATTGTCACGGATTGTGATTTCAAAGTCAGTAGTATAGAGGACTAAACGAAGAGTATCTCCTTCTTTTAACTTGTAAATAGTTGGTTGCAGTTCAAATTGCACATCCATCCATTCATCTGCAGTAATATCCTCTACTAACAGTAAATCATTTCTATTTTGTAAATTGAGGTAGCCTTTTGTCACGACGCGTTGTGCATTTTCACGAAAAGGCAATTCGTTAAGATTTTCCAACATGTAGTAGCGACCGTTGTCAATGGTTCTAGCACTTAATACAGCTGGATAAGGTTGTAGGTATTTTTTTGCTCCAAATTCTAGAAGTTGGGCTGATAATAGACCCTTGTTTGTGCTGGATTTGATGCGAAGATTGAGTTGAGCTCGACCGTTCAAGTGAAGATCTTTGGTCACAGGAAGGTCAATTATAATTTGATTGACTTTTCCTTGATAAAGTTCCGTATTGAAGGTCTGGTAGGTTTTACCATAACGATCAAAATCCTTATCTGAGTATTGGTTTTGAATGACTCGCTCTTCTTGCCCAAGTGAGAAGGTTTCAAAGTTTTCTGGCTCACCGAAGGTATCAAGTGATAACCAAGTCTGAGGAGAAGTATTGTCCTGCCAAATAACAGTAGGAAGTTGATAATCCGATTCCTGTCCCAGTAATTTCTTAGTCAATAAGGCATTCATGGACTCACGGAAGTCAATGGATTGCCAGTTATTCATATAAACATGGGCACCATTATGGAAAAAGAGGTGCTTATTTATATGAGTAGGAAGAGCATGGAACATCTGGTAAACATGAAGTGGTTTGACATTCCAATCCTGTGAACCATGGGTAAAGACAACCTCTGCCTTTACTTTATCAGCATTGAGCAGATAGTTGCGGTCATGCCAAAATTGATTGTAGTCACCAGATTTGCGATCTAACTGCTCTTTTACTTTTTCTAAGTCAGCTTGGTGAGCCTCATTACCACGGATATAGTCGCCGGCCAAGAGATTGCGAGAGTAGGTCAGTTCAGCAAGGGAATCAAAGTCCTCACCTGGGTAACCACCTGGGCTAGTTACCAGACCGTTTTCACGGTAGTAGTTGTACCACGAAGAAATACCAGCCTCGGCAATGATAACTTCTAAACCATCTACACCTGTAGTCGCAAGACCATTGGACATGGTACCTAGATAGGAAAGTCCCGTTGTGGCTACTTTCCCGTTTGACCAGTCAGCCTTGACTTGACGTTGGCGCGTGTGGTCAGTGAAGGCACGACAACGACCATTAAGCCAATCGATGACATTTTTATAAGCCTCGATTTGCTGGTAGTCTCCATTAGTCATGAAACCTGTGGAGTCTTTGGTACCAACACCTGACACATAGAGATTAGCAAAACCTCGTGGAAGGAAGTAGTCGTTGAGTGTATAGCTAGAGTTGATGTGACTTAGCTTTTCCTCACTTTCTGCCACAACTTCAGCTTGATCTTGGGGTTGGATGAGATTTAGTTGAGGTTCCTCTAACTCGATCTTGTGAGGAGACTTAACCTCGAGCTCGCCCTCCATCTTGTAGAGAGCCTTGTCGCTAGCCTTGTCATTTGTTCCCTGATGATAGGGACTTGCAGTCATGATAGCAGGGATTTGCCCGTCATAACGAGGACGAATAATGCTGACCTTGACTAAGTCTGGTAGCCCTTTTCGGTCAGTATCGACACGAGTCTCAACGTAAACAACTTCACGAATGACATCATGGCTAGAAAAAGTAGCCAAACTCTTACCGTTAAAGTAGTGATAGTCATTATCCTCAGGAATAAGACCGTCACTGACAAGTTGGTCGATAAGGGTATTCCCCTTTTTGGTGCGAGTATTAAGTAACTGATAGAGATTTTCAATCAAGTCACCATACCCAATAGGAAAACCAGTCTCTTTACGAAAAATATCACTGTCTTCGAAGTCAACAAAATAAGAAAAGCCTAAAAGTTGAAAGGCCACAGTGTAGAAAATATCCGCAGTCAACTCTTTGTCTGACTGAAAAAAAGTCAGTAAGTCAGTTTCTTTATCAACTGCCAAACTGGACAGAGGATAGGCACTATCTTTATAATTAAAAAAGAAACGAATAAGAAACGCTTCAAGCATTTTTTTATTTGTAATGTTGACTGGTAAATCAAACCCATACTTTTTTAATTCAAAGATAATTCTATCTCTGGGTAGCGCTAAATAGCTAAATTGATTAAAACGCATAAAACCTCCTTTTATTGAAATTTATTAAGGTTATTATATCAAAAAATAGAGAGAAAAGAAACTATAAAAATCAAAAGAAATGAGCATAAAGAAAAAATAGTATTTATGAAATAAACATGTAAAATGATAAGCTTAAATACAAAAATATTAGCTATGCTGTTGAAAATCGGGCAAGGATCGTCTAGTCAACTATGATTTGAGCTATTAGACATTAAAGCATCAGTAATACTAATAGAAATTTAAAGAAAATGGTATAATATAGTGAGAACGATAGAGGAGAAGTGTAAATTGATCGCACAACTAGATACAAAAACAGTCTATAGTTTTATGGAGAGCGTCATTTCGATCGACAAGTATGTGAGAGCAGCTAAAGAATTCGGCTACACACATTTGGCTATGATGGATATTGATAATCTTTATGGTGCTTTTGACTTTCTAGAGGTTACAAAAAAATATGGCATTCATCCTTTGCTAGGGCTTGAGATGACTGTGTTTGTAGATAATCAGGAAGTGAATTTACGCTTTTTAGCTCTATCTAGTGTGGGTTATCAGCAGTTGATGAAGCTTTCAACAGCCAAAATGCAGGGAGAGAAAAATTGGTCAGTTTTATCTCAGTACCTAGAGGATATTGCGGTAATTGTGCCTTATTTTGATGGACTGGAGTCGCTAAATCTAGGCTGTGATTATTATATTGGTGTTTACCCAGAAACACTGGCAAGCGAATTTCATCATCAAATTTTGCCCCTTTATCGGGTCAATGCCTTTGAGAGCAGGGATAGAGAAGTTTTGCAAGTCTTAACAGCGATTAAAGAAAATCTACCACTCAGAGAAGTTCCCTTGCGTTCACGACAAGATGTCTTTATCTCAGCAACTTCTTTAGAGAAGCTATTCCAAGAACGTTTTCCGCAAGCCTTGGACAATTTAGAAAAGCTTATTTCAAGTATTTCTTATGACTTGGATACTAGTCTGAAACTGCCTCGTTTTAATCCAGCTAGACCAGCCGTAGAAGAGTTGAGAGAACGTGCTGAATTGGGGCTTGCCCAGAAGGGATTGTCTAGTAAAGAATATCAAGATCGACTAGACCAAGAATTGGCTGTTATTCATGATATGGGCTTTGATGATTATTTCTTGGTTGTTTGGGATTTGCTGCGTTTTGGACGTTCGAATGGCTATTATATGGGAATGGGACGGGGTTCTGCAGTTGGGAGCTTAGTTTCCTATGCTTTAGACATTACAGGGATTGATCCTGTGGAGAAGAATCTCATTTTTGAACGCTTTCTCAATCGTGAACGCTATACCATGCCTGATATTGATATTGATATTCCTGATATTTATCGTCCGGATTTTATCAGGTACGTTGGTAATAAATATGGCAGTAAACATGCGGCTCAAATCGTTACTTTTTCAACCTTTGGAGCCAAGCAGGCTCTGCGTGATGTCTTGAAACGCTTTGGTGTGCCTGAGTATGAATTATCCGCAATTACTAAGAAAATCAGTTTTCGGGACAATCTTAAGTCAGCCTATGAGGGCAATCTCCAGTTTCGTCAGCAAATCAATAGTAAGTTAGAATACCAAAAAGCCTTTGACATTGCTTGCAAGATAGAGGGCTATCCAAGACAAACCTCTGTCCATGCGGCTGGTGTTGTGATCAGTGACCAAGATTTGACTGACTACATTCCTCTAAAGCATGGAGATGAAATTCCATTGACTCAGTACGATGCTCATGGTGTTGAAGCTAGCGGACTTTTAAAGATGGATTTTCTGGGACTGCGAAATCTTACCTTTGTCCAGAAAATGCAAGAGTTGCTTGCTGAAACAGAAGGGATTCATCTGAAAATTAAAGAAATTGATTTGGAAGACAAAGAAACGCTAGCTCTTTTTGCTGCTGGTAATACAAAAGGTATCTTTCAATTTGAACAACCAGGCGCTATTCGCCTGCTTAAACGTGTTCAACCAGTCTGCTTTGAAGATGTCGTAGCAACTACTTCTTTAAATCGTCCAGGTGCAAGTGACTATATCAATAATTTTGTGGCAAGAAAGCATGGTCAGGAAGAAGTGACGGTTCTGGATCCAGTGCTGGAGGATATTTTGGCACCAACCTATGGTATCATGCTCTATCAGGAGCAGGTTATGCAGGTTGCTCAGCGATTTGCCGGATTTAGTCTTGGGAAAGCCGATATTTTGCGACGAGCTATGGGGAAAAAGGATGCCTCTGCCATGCATGAGATGAGGGCTTCCTTTATTCAGGGGGCATTAAAAGCAGGCCATACTGCGGAAAAGGCAGAGCAGGTCTTTGATGTCATGGAGAAGTTTGCAGGTTATGGGTTTAACCGATCTCACGCCTATGCTTACTCAGCCTTGGCCTTCCAGTTGGCTTATTTTAAAACGCATTATCCAGCTATATTTTATCAGGTCATGTTGAATTCTGCCAACAGTGATTACTTAACAGATGCACTTGAAGCAGGCTTTGAAGTAGCCCCTCTGTCCATCAACACCATTCCCTATCACGATAAAATTGCCAACAAATCCATCTATCTAGGTCTGAAATCGATTAAGGGAGTCAGCAAGGATTTGGCGCTTTGGATTATCGAACATAGACCTTATTCTAACATTGAAGATTTTATAGCTAAATTACCTGAGAATTATCTGAAACTTCCTCTGCTAGAACCTTTGGTAAAAGTTGGTCTTTTCGATTCATTTGAAAAAAATCGTCAAAAAGTATTCAATAATTTAGCTAATCTATTTGAATTTGTGAAAGAGTTAGGAAGCTTGTTTGGTGATACAATTTACAGCTGGCAGGAATCGGAAGATTGGACCGAGCAAGAAAAATTCTATATGGAACAAGAGCTTCTAGGAGTAGGAGTTAGCAAACATCCACTACAAGCTATTGCAAGTAAGGCTATTTATCCGATTACTCCAATTGGGAATTTGTCAGAAAATAGCTATGCTATTATCTTGGTTGAAGTTCAGAAGATAAAAGTAATTCGTACCAAAAAAGGTGAAAATATGGCTTTCTTACAGGTGGATGACAGTAAGAAAAAATTGGATGTTACCCTCTTTTCAGATTTATATCGACAGGTTGCTCAGGAAGTAAGAGAAGGAGCCTTCTACTATATTAAAGGGAAAGTCCAGTCACGTGACGGTCGTCTGCAAATGATTGCACAAGAAATAAGAGAAGCAGTGGCTGAGCGCTTTTGGATTCAGGTAAAAAATTATGACTCGGATCAAGAAATGTCACGTATTTTAGACCAGTATAAAGGCCCAATCCCAGTCATTATCAGGTATGAAGAGGAACAGAGAACAATTGTTTCTCCCCATCATTTTGTAGCTAAATCTGATGAATTAGAAGCGAAATTGAATGGAATCGTTATGAAAACGATTTATCGCTAAAATTACGGAAAATAGAAGAATTTTCAACGTAAATGTGGTATAATCAGTAAGAATGTTAAAAGAAAAAGGAGCATAACCAATATGAAACGTATTGCTGTTTTGACTAGTGGTGGAGACGCCCCTGGTATGAACGCTGCCATCCGTGCAGTTGTTCGTCAAGCAATTTCAGAAGGAATGGAAGTGTTTGGTATCTATGACGGATATGCTGGTATGGTTGCCGGTGAAATTCATCCCCTAGATGCAGCTTCAGTAGGAGACATCATTTCTCGTGGTGGTACTTTCCTTCACTCAGCTCGCTACCCAGAGTTCGCTCAACTTGAAGGGCAACTTAAAGGGATTGAGCAATTGAAAAAACACGGGATTGAAGGTGTAGTTGTTATCGGTGGTGACGGATCTTACCACGGTGCTATGCGTTTGACTGAGCATGGCTTCCCAGCTATCGGTCTTCCAGGTACAATCGATAACGATATCGTTGGTACTGACTTCACAATCGGTTTTGACACAGCGGTTACGACTGCTATGGATGCTATCGATAAGATTCGTGATACGTCATCAAGTCACCGTCGTACTTTTGTTATCGAAGTTATGGGACGTAACGCAGGTGATATCGCTCTTTGGGCAGGTATCGCAACTGGTGCTGATGAAATCATCATTCCTGAAGAAGGCTTCAAGATTGAAGATATCGTAGAAAGCATTAAATGTGGTTATGAGTGTGGTAAAAAACACAACATCATCGTCTTGGCAGAAGGTGTAATGTCTGCAGCTGAATTTGGTCAAAAACTAAAAGAAGCTGGGGATACAAGCGACCTTCGTGTGACAGAACTTGGACATATTCAACGTGGTGGTTCTCCAACTGCGCGTGACCGTGTTTTGGCGTCACGTATGGGTGCCCATGCTGTTAAACTTCTTAAAGAAGGTATCGGTGGTGTTGCGGTTGGTATCCGTAACGAGAAAATGGTTGAAAACCCAATTCTTGGAACTGCAGAAGAAGGAGCATTGTTTAGCCTTACTGCAGATGGTAAGATTGTGGTTAACAACCCACACAAGGCTGACCTTGAGCTATCTAGCTTGAATAAGAGCTTGTCATAATTTATAATTTAGTTAATAAGACCAAAAAGGTCATATATATAAAGGAGTCACAAAAATCATGAACAAACGTGTAAAAATCGTTGCAACTTTGGGACCTGCGGTAGAAATCCGTGGTGGTAAAAAATTCGGTGATGACGGATACTGGGGCGAAAAACTTGATGTTGAAGCTTCAGCTAAAAACATTGCTAAATTGATTGAAGCTGGTGCTAACACATTCCGTTTCAACTTCTCACACGGTGACCACCAAGAACAAGGTGACCGTATGGCAACTGTTAAACTTGCTGAAAAACTTGCAGGTAAAAAAGTTGGTTTCCTTCTTGATACAAAAGGACCAGAAATCCGTACTGAATTGTTTGAAGGAGATGCAAAAGAGTACTCTTACACAACTGGTGAGAAAATCCGTGTTGCGACTAAACAAGGAATCAAATCAACTCGTGATGTAATCGCATTGAACGTTGCTGGTGCTCTTGATATCTATGATGATGTTGAAGTTGGTCGTCAAGTTTTGATTGACGATGGTAAACTTGGTCTTCTCGTTGTTGCTAAAGATGATGCAACTCGTGAATTTGAAGTTGAAGTGGAAAATGACGGTGTTATTGCTAAACAAAAAGGTGTAAACATCCCTAACACTAAAATTCCTTTCCCAGCACTTGCTGAACGTGATAACGACGATATCCGTTTCGGTCTTGAACAAGGTATCAACTTCATCGCGATTTCATTCGTACGTACTGCAAAAGATGTGAACGAAGTTCGTGCAATCTGTGAAGAAACTGGAAATGGACATGTTCAATTGTTCGCTAAAATCGAAAACCAACAAGGTATCGATAACTTGGATGAAATCATCGAAGCTGCTGATGGTATCATGATCGCTCGTGGTGACATGGGTATCGAAGTACCATTCGAAATGGTTCCAGTTTACCAAAAAATGATCATCACTAAAGTGAACGCTGCAGGTAAAGTTGTTATCACTGCAACAAACATGCTTGAAACAATGACTGAAAAACCACGTGCAACTCGTTCAGAAGTATCAGACGTATTTAACGCTGTTATCGATGGAACTGACGCAACAATGCTTTCAGGTGAGTCTGCAAATGGTAAATACCCACTTGAGTCAGTAACTACAATGGCTACAATCGACAAGAACGCTCAAACACTTCTTAACGAATACGGTCGTTTGAACTCAGATTCATTTGAACGTAACTCTAAGACAGAAGTAATGGCTTCAGCTGTTAAAGATGCTACTAATTCAATGGACATTAAATTGGTTGTAACTCTTACTAAGACAGGTCACACTGCACGTTTGATCTCTAAATACCGTCCAAATGCTGACATCTTGGCATTGACATTCGACGAATTGACAGAACGTGGATTGATGTTGAACTGGGGTGTTATCCCAATGTTGACAGATGCTCCATCTTCAACTGACGATATGTTCGAAATTGCTGAACGTAAAGCAGTTGAAGCAGGTCTTGTACAATCTGGTGATGATATCGTTATCGTAGCTGGTGTACCACTTGGAGAAGCTGTACGTACAAACACAATGCGTATCCGTACAGTACGTTAATTAAAATGAAAAAAGCCTATCACATCAAGCTTTCTAGCCTGTATGATAGGTCTTTTTTTTACCAGGGGGCAAAAAAGGGGGCAAACTTTTTACTTTCGATTTAATACGACGGAATCAAGTGCATCAAGTACTGCTTGCTCCATACCTTTAATAATGTGAGTGTTGATTTGATGGGGCGTCTTAGCGGCATTATTCCAAATCCGCGTCATAATAGCTTTTAAAGGGATGTTGTTTTCTTCACGCAAACTTCCTAAAATATTTAGTTTAGATACAGATAAAAAATAACTCCCTGATGAGTCAAGGAGTTATTTCTATCAAAATTAGTTTTTAGAAGCAGCTTGGAATTCTGGGTTTTTCCATGCTTCGTCAATGATAGCTTGCAATTCTTTAGCAGATGCTTGCATTTTTTGAGTTTCTGCGTCGTTCAATGGGATATTTACTGGACGAACAATACCATGTGCACCTACAACAGCTGGTTGACCGATAAAGACGTTTTTAACTCCGTATTGACCTTCTTGGAATACTGAAAGTGGAAGTACTGCGTTTTCATCGTCAAGGATTGCTTTAGTAATACGAGCAAGGGCTACTGCGATACCGTAGTATGTTGCACCTTTTTTGTTGATGATTGTGTAAGCTGCATCACGAACACCTTCGAACAATTCAATCAATTCAGCTTCTTGAACATTTTGAGTGTCTTTAAGGAATTCTTCAAGGTTTACACCAGCGATGTTAGCGTGTGACCAAACAGCGAACTCAGAGTCACCGTGTTCACCCATAATGTAGGCGTGGACTGAACGAGCATCAACATCCAATTTTTCAGCAAGTGCTTGACGGAAACGAGCTGAGTCAAGTGAAGTACCTGAACCGATAACGCGTTCTTTAGGGAATCCAGAGAATTTCCAAGTTGAGTAAGTCAAGACGTCAACTGGGTTAGCAGCAACAAGGAAGATACCTTTGAAACCTGATTCAACAACTTGAGTTACAATTGATTTGTTGATAGCAAGGTTTTTACCTACAAGGTCAAGACGAGTTTCACCTGGTTTTTGAGGCGCACCTGCAGTGATTACAACAAGGTCAGCGTCTGCACAGTCAGAGTATTGAGCTGCATAGATTTTTTTAGGTGAAGTGAAGGCAAGGGCATGACTAAGGTCAAGTGCATCACCAACAGCTTTTTCATGCAATTGTGGAATTTCGATAATTCCAAGCTCTTGTGCAATTCCTTGGTTAACAAGTGCAAAAGCGTAAGAAGAACCTACAGCACCATCACCGACAAGGATAACTTTTTTGTGTTGTTTAGTTGAAGTCATTATTCTAAACATCTCCTTAATTTTATTCAGGGATTTCCCCAGTTATTTCAATTTTATCACTTTTGAAAAGCTTTGTCACGGATATGCATTTCAGTTCTTGATGTAAACGTTTTAGTGATTTTAGATACCTGAAATATAGCGGACATTATGGTATAATATAGTTAATTACTAATAGTGAAATGAGGCATTTATTAATGCAGGATAGAAATTTAGTGAATGTCAATCTGACAAAGGAGATGAAGACGAGCTTTATCGACTACGCCATGAGTGTTATCGTAGCGCGAGCCCTTCCTGATGTTCGAGATGGCTTGAAACCTGTTCACCGTCGGATTCTCTATGGAATGAATGAATTGGGTGTTACTCCAGACAAACCCCATAAAAAATCTGCTCGTATTACAGGGGACGTCATGGGTAAATACCACCCACACGGGGATTCCTCTATCTATGAAGCCATGGTCCGCATGGCTCAATGGTGGAGTTACCGTTACATGCTTGTCGACGGCCATGGAAACTTTGGTTCCATGGATGGTGATGGTGCTGCCGCCCAACGTTACACCGAGGCACGCATGAGCAAGATTGCTCTGGAGATGCTTCGTGATATCAATAAAAATACAGTTGATTTCGTTGATAACTACGATGCCAATGAACGTGAACCCTTGGTATTGCCAGCGCGCTTTCCAAATCTTTTGGTTAATGGAGCGACTGGTATTGCGGTTGGGATGGCAACAAATATTCCACCTCATAACTTGGGTGAAACCATTGATGCAGTGAAGTTGGTCATGGACAATCCTGAAGTGACTACTAAGGACTTGATGGAAGTTTTGCCTGGTCCAGATTTTCCAACAGGTGCCCTTGTCATGGGGAAATCAGGTATTCATAAGGCTTATGAAACAGGTAAAGGTTCTATTGTCCTTCGTTCTCGTACTGAAATTGAAGAAACTAAAACTGGCCGTGAGCGCATCGTTGTGACAGAATTTCCATACATGGTAAATAAAACCAAGGTACATGAGCATATTGTTCGTTTGGTTCAGGAAAAACGCATTGAGGGAATAACAGCGGTACGTGATGAGTCAAACCGTGAAGGTGTTCGATTTGTTATCGAAGTTAAGCGCGATGCCTCAGCCAATGTTATCCTCAACAATCTTTTCAAGATGACCCAGATGCAAACTAACTTTGGTTTTAATATGTTGGCGATTCAAAATGGGGTACCGAAGATTTTGTCTCTTCGTCAGATTTTGGATGCTTATATCGAGCACCAAAAAGAAGTGGTTGTTCGTCGTACACGTTTTGATAAGGAAAAAGCGGAAGCACGTGCTCATATTTTAGAAGGTCTCTTGATCGCACTAGACTATATCGATGAAGTGATTCGTATCATTCGTGCTAGTGAAACAGATGCGGAAGCACAAGCTGAGTTGATGAGTAAGTTTAAGCTTTCTGAACGTCAAAGTCAGGCCATCCTTGATATGCGTCTTCGTCGTTTGACAGGTTTGGAACGCGATAAGATTCAGTCTGAGTATGATGACCTCTTGGCTCTGATTGCGGATTTAGCAGATATTCTAGCTAAGCCGGAACGTGTTTCTCAAATCATTAAAGATGAATTAGATGAAGTTAAACGTAAATTTGGTGACCAACGTCGTACGGAATTGATGGTCGGTGAAGTCTTAAGCCTCGAAGATGAGGATTTGATTGAAGAAACGGATGTCTTGATTACACTTTCTAACAAGGGATACATCAAACGTCTCGACCAAGCTGAGTTCACCGCTCAAAAACGTGGTGGTCGTGGTGTTCAAGGTACAGGTGTTAAGGATGATGATTTTGTCCGAGAGTTAGTGTCAACTAGCACTCATGATCACCTACTCTTCTTTACAAATAAAGGCCGTGTTTATCGCCTGAAAGGCTATGAAATTCCTGAGTATGGCCGTACAGCCAAGGGATTACCGATTGTCAATCTTTTGAAATTGGATGAAGGTGAAAGTATTCAGACCATCATCAATGTTGAATCTGAACGTAGCGATGATGCTTATCTTTTCTTCACAACTCGTCATGGTATTGTGAAGAGAACCAGCGTTAAGGAATTTGCTAATATTCGTCAAAATGGACTTAAAGCTCTGAATCTTAAAGATGAAGATGAGTTGATTAATGTCTTGCTGACAGAAGAGGACACGGATATTATCATTGGTACAAAGTTTGGTTATTCAGTTCGCTTTAATCAATCAGCTGTTCGTGGTATGAGCCGTATCGCTACGGGTGTGAAAGGTGTTAATCTCCGTGAGGGGGACACAGTTGTTGGTGCTAGTGTGATTACAGACCAGGACGAGGTTCTTATCATCACAGACAAAGGATATGGTAAGCGCACAGTTGCGACTGAATATCCAACTAAAGGTCGTGGTGGTAAAGGGATGCAAACTGCTAAAATTACGGAAAAGAATGGTTCCCTTGCTGGTCTTATGACAGTTAAAGGTGATGAAGATTTGATGATTATCACTGATACAGGTGTCATGATTCGAACCAACGTTGCCAATATTTCACAAACAGGTCGCTCAACTATGGGAGTTAAAGTGATGCGCCTGGACCAAGATGCTAAAATTGTAACCTTTACTACGGTTACAGCGGCAGAAAAAGAAGAGGTTGGGACAGAAAACGAAACAGAAGGTGAAGCATAATGCCTCATAAAAAGAACAAAAAGAAAACAAACCGTAAAAATTTACTAATCAATATCTTGGCAGGTTTTTTAATCCTCTTGTCAGTAGCTTTGATTTTCAATTCAAAAATTCGTGATATGTTCATGGTTTGGAATACCAATAAATACCAAGTCAGCCAAGTATCAAAAGAAAAATTGGAAGAAAATCAAGATACAGAAGGGAATTTTGACTTTGATTCCGTAAAAGCCATCTCGTCAGAAGCTGTCTTGTCCTCACAATGGGATTCGCAAAAATTGCCAGTTATCGGTGGAATTGCTGTCCCTGAGGTAGAAATTAACTTGCCTATTTTTAAGGGACTGGATAATGTTAATCTCTTCTATGGTGCAGGTACAATGAAGCGTGATCAAGTGATGGGGAAAGGAAACTATTCACTTGCTAGCCATCACATTTTCACTGCGGAAAATGCCAGTCAAATGCTTTTTTCCCCACTGGCACGCGCTAAAAATGGGATGAAAATTTATCTAACTGATAAGGATAAAGTTTATACCTACGAAATCCGTGAAGTGAAGCATGTGACTCCAGATCGAGTTGACGAGATTGATGACCGTAATGGTGTTGATGAAATCACACTTGTAACCTGTGTTGACTATGATGCGACAGAACGGATTATCGTTAAAGGTGACTTAAAAGAAGAAAAAGATTATTCACAAACCCCTGAAGAAATTCTAACAGCTTTCAATCAACCATATAAACAACGCTATTAAAGATAAATCAGTAAAATCTTAGGTTTTACTGATTTTTTATAGATTGAGTTTCAAAATAAACTGTTATGAAATACAGAAAACGCTTCCTTAATTCTAAAGTTTGTGATATAATTATCAGGTAAAAAATTTTTAGGAGTTTATTATGGTTTCTTCAGAATTTATCTCAAAGATTGAATTTGCTTGCAAGAAGAAGGAAAGTCTTTATAGTCAAAGCAAATTTAAGTATGCGATTCGTTCTATGTTCGCAGGTGCATTTTTAACCTTCAGTACAGCTGCTGGTGCAGTTGGGGCTGACTTGATTAATAAAATTGCACCAGGTAGTGGACGCTTCCTCTTCCCATTTGTCTTTGCTTGGGGCTTGGCCTACATTGTTTTCTTGAATGCCGAGTTGGTAACATCAAACATGATGTTCTTGACTGCTGGTAGTTTCTTGAAAAAAATCTCTTGGAGAAAAACAGCTGAGATTTTACTTTACTGTACCTTGTTCAACCTTATTGGGGCTTTGATAGCAGGTTGGGGCTTTGCCCACTCAGCAGCCTATGCAAATCTGACTCACGATAGTTTCATATCAGGGGTTGTTGAGATGAAGTTAGGCCGCTCAAATGAATTAATCTTGCTTGAGGCGATTTTGGCAAATATTTTCGTAAATATTGCGATTCTTTCATTTGTTTTGGTCAAAGATGGTGGTGCCAAACTTTGGCTTGTGTTGTCAGCGATTTACATGTTTGTATTCTTAACAAACGAGCACATTGCGGCGAACTTTGCTTCTTTCGCGATTGTAAAATTCAGTGTTGCTGCTGATTCAATTGCTAACTTCGGTGTTGGAAATATTCTTCGTCACTGGGGTGTAACCTTCATCGGAAACTTTATCGGAGGAGGCCTCCTGATGGGTCTTCCATATGCCTTCCTCAATAAAAATGAAGATACTTATGTAGATTAAGAAAATGAGCACGATTGAGTCGTGCTTTTTTCGTTTTTAAAATAGAGTAATAGCTATTTCTTATATCAAAATATAGAAAACTGATATTTGTAAACTATAACTTAAGGTGCTACAATATCCTTAATCAAACTATTTGGAGGTCGTTTTATGACTCGTGATTTTAAATTTGAAACCTTACAATTGCATGCTGGGCAAGTAGTTGATCCAGCAACCAAGTCTCGTGCAGTGCCGATTTATCAAACAACATCCTTCGTTTTTGATGATACGCAGGAAGGTGCTGATCTTTTTGCCTTGAGAAAACCAGGCAACATCTATACTCGTATTACTAATCCTACAACGGCTGCCTTTGAAGAAAGAATTGCTGCCCTTGAAGGTGGTGTGGGAGCTCTTGCAACAGCATCAGGTATGGCCGCAGTGACTTATACGATTTTGGCACTTGCCCATGCTGGTGACCATGTCGTAGCAGCATCAACTATTTACGGTGGAACTTTCAATCTCTTGAAAGAAACCCTTCCTCGTTATGGGATCACAACAACCTTTGTCGATGTGGATAATTTGGAGGAAGTAGAAGCAGCTATCAATGACAATACCAAGCTTGTCTTGATTGAAACCTTGGGCAACCCCTTGATTAACATTCCAGATTTGGAAAAATTGGCAGAGATTGCTCATAAGCATCAGATTCCTCTCATTTCAGATAATACCTTTGCTACACCGTATTTGATTAACGTCTTCTCTCACGGTGTAGATATTGCTATTCACTCTGCGACTAAGTTTATCGGTGGGCATGGTACGACTATTGGTGGAGTGATTGTCGATAGCGGTCGTTTTGACTGGGCGGCTTCAGGAAAATTCCCTCAATTTGTTGAGGAAGACCCAAGCTACCACAATTTGAGCTATACTCGTGATGTAGGTGCGGCTGCCTTTATTATCGCTGTTCGTGTTCAATTGCTCCGTGATACAGGTGCAGCCTTGTCGCCATTTAATGCCTTCCTCTTGCTTCAAGGACTTGAAACCCTTTCACTTCGTGTGGAACGTCATGTACAAAATGCAGAGAAAATTGTTGATTTCCTTGTCAACCATCCTAAGGTAGAAAAGGTCAATTATCCAAAACTAGCAGATAGTCCTTACCATGCCTTGGCTGAGAAATACTTGCCAAAAGGTGTTGGCTCAATCTTTACTTTCCATGTTAAAGGTGGAGAGACAGAGGCTCGCAAGGTAATTGATCATTTAGAAATCTTTTCTGACCTTGCAAACGTAGCAGATGCCAAATCGCTTGTTGTCCATCCAGCGACAACCACTCACGGTCAGTTGTCAGAAAAAGACCTAGAAGCAGCAGGTGTCACACCAAATCAAATCCGCTTGTCAATCGGTCTTGAAAATGTAGAAGATTTGATTGAAGACTTGCGCTTGGCCTTGGAAAAAATTTAAAGAAAAAGAAGATAAACAGTGGGTTTCGACTCGCTGTTTTTGATTTTCCCTCAGGCATGATATAATGGATAAAGAAGTCTAGAAAGAGGAACGATATGAACGAAATCAAATGTCCCAACTGTGGGGAAGTATTTACAGTAAATGAAAGCCAGTATGCCGAACTCTTGTCCCAAGTGAGAACGGCAGAGTTTGATAAGGAACTGCATAATCGCATGAAGCAGGAACTGGCCTTGGCTGAGCAAAAGGCCATGAATGAACAACAGTCTAAACTAGCTCAAAAAGACCAAGAAATTGCGCAATTACAGAGCCAAATCCAAAACTTTGATACAGAAAAAGAATTGGCCAAGAAAGAAGTTGAACAGACAAGCTATCAGGCTCTCTTGGCTAAGGACAAGGAAGTGCAGGCCTTGGAAAACCAATTGGCCACCTTGCGTTTGGAACATGAAAATCAACTACAAAAGACCCTTTCTGACCTTGAAAAAGAACGTGATCAAGTCCAAAATCAGCTCCTCTTGCAAGAAAAGGAAAATGAGTTATCTCTAGCTTCACTCAAGCAAAACTACGAAGCTCAACTCAAGGCAGCTAGCGAACAAGTCGAATTTTATAGGAATTTCAAAGCCCAACAATCTACAAAAGCTATCGGGGAAAGTCTGGAACACTATGCAGAGAGTGAGTTTAACAAGGTCCGCAGTTTTGCTTTTCCAAATGCCTACTTTGAGAAGGATAACAAGGTCTCTGCGCGTGGCTCTAAGGGGGACTTTATCTTCCGTGAATGTGACGAAAATGGGGTTGAAATCATTTCCATCATGTTTGAAATGAAAAATGAAGCGGACGGAACAGAGAAGAAGCACAAGAACGCGGATTTTTACAAGGAATTAGACAAGGACCGTCGGGAGAAGAACTGCGAATATGCTGTTTTGGTGACCATGCTAGAGGCAGATAACGACTACTTTAACACAGGGATTGTAGACGTCAGCCATGAGTATGAAAAGATGTATGTGGTTCGTCCTCAATTCTTTATCCAATTGATTGGGCTCTTGCGTAATGCGGCGCTAAATTCCCTAAAATACAAGCAGGAGTTGGCCTTGGTTCGGGAGCAAAATATAGACATCACTCATTTTGAGGAAGACTTGGATGCCTTTAAGCTAGCCTTTGCCAAGAACTATAATTCAGCTTCGACCAACTTTGGCAAAGCTATCGATGAAATCGACAAGGCCATCAAACGCATGGAAGAGGTTAAGAAATTCCTAATTACATCTGAAAACCAACTCCGCCTTGCAAACAATAAATTGGAAGATGTCTCTGTAAAAAAATTGACTCGAAAAAATCCAACCATGAAAGCGAAGTTTGAAGCATTGAAGGGGGAGTAGTATTACCTTAGAAACAGGAGTTCCTATGAAAAAAACTTTGAAATTTTCGGATATCTATATTGCATATTTACCACTAGTTGTGTTTCTTCTTAATCTCCTATATGGTCTTTTAAATATTGAAGGGGTAGGTGACTCAGACTCAAGATATAGTTTATTATTTGGTGTTTTTGGCCTTGTTCCAACAGTCTTAGGCTACGGAATTAGCTTTTTAGCCAATCTTATTGTAGGTATAACTTATGTGATAAAGGCAAAAAATCGAACGAAATGTCTGATTGCATTCCTATTGATTGGCAATATTTTTTTAGCAATTTTTCTGATGTTTGTGCTAAGATTTAAAATGATCGTTTCCTTTGACTTTATAAAAGATATTGACCTTTGGAGTTTCATTTTTTCATTATTTTTATTTCCGTATTTAGATTGGATTTATCAAAAGGTTGAGTACAATCAAAAAGTGAGTAGATTTGTAGTCATTATAGTATTAGCGGGAACTCTTTCTCCATTTCTAGGCAGTGAAATTCAAACTTACTTGAGAAATAATGCCAAAGTACAACAATTACAAGAGTTTTATCATTCTAGGGGGTTGAACTACGAATTAACACTTAAGTCTTCATACTATGATAGTAATATTTCCGATGTAGGTGTCTTTGATGTTTTCGATAAGGGAGTTACATTAAAAGTGGGTGCTAAGTACACGCGTCAAAAATTGAAATATGTTACTTTCATTGATCAAGACTACGGCCTAAAGGAATTTATAGAAAATGCTGTTTCAAGTGATGAAGCTCAAATAGTTCTAAAAGATTTTAAGTCAGTAGTAGAAGATGCTATAAAAAAGAAAGGTTATGATTTATCTGTATTTGATGCTGAAGATCAACCATTAGCTAGCCCAGGTTTTCAAATATCACGTTCGTTTAGAATCACTTCTTTTATTAAAGAAAAAGCAGCTCAAAATCAAAACTCATCTAGTCCAGAAAAACAAGCATTTGGAGGATATGCAGCAATTTCTCTTAAAGACTATATGAAAGAGGGAGCCCTTCGTTTATGTTTAACACTTAGTGAACGTGACAAATTGAAGTTAGATGACATTGATTTTTCAGGACTTTCCGATGGACACTACATGATCAATAATGACTATTTTATAGTTAACAACGGAATGTATACAATAGTTGAAGATGAAGGTGATTTTGAAAATTTTTTACTGAGAGAATCTAGTAAACAATTTTATTCGGAGGATTTTTATAAAATTGAAAAGCTTGATTAAATTATTAGCAAATAAAGATGTAAAATTTCTTTATAATATTTGTATTCGATTATCTTCATATTTATTAGTTGTTGCAGTTTATATAGCAATTTTGGGTTTGTTTTTATTGTTTAAACAGAATATTATTGCAGTACGTTATCTGTTATTTTTGTCGGTATTATTTATAGTTATTGGCATCTTTTTAAATTTATTGACATGGAAAGTTCTTCTATATTGGAAGGTGGTTTTGATTGATTTTAAGAAATATCAATTTTTCTTTGAATACAATGTTAGTCATTCCAATAAGTTTAATAAGAAATTTAATGAAGTAAGTTTTGAATTAATCACAGGAGAATTATCTTACCTCAGAGGAGATTTTTTATTATCACTTAGTCAATATTCAAATATCAATCTTTCTAATATTTCTAAAAAAAATAGAAAAATATTTGAATTGAAGAAATTATATTATAATTTTCTATCTTCTATCCATATTCAAGATGAGCAAAATATTGCTTTCTTTGAGGAACAATTGTCCAAGGCGCCAGATTCGAAAGATGGTAAGGCTAAACTCGTTGCTAAAGCTCAAGCCATAAAAGATATTGTGTTCAATAAAGAAGCGAACGACTACTTCGACATTACTGAACCAGAAAGTAAGTTAGCTAGAATCATGTTTTCTTATTATGGCGCTCTCAATGCCCAATTAAAAGGAGATGAAGCTCGTGCTCGTAGTTTGTTTGAAAGTATCGTCCATGAAAATCCAGAACTCTTTTGTGTACAGGAAGCGAAGAAATATTTAGGAAGTAATAATGTTTCCTAGTACCTTTCGTTTAAATTAAGTAAAAGAGAGTAACCAGGTCCAACAAGACTACGCAACAGTTAAAACGACTAATGAGACGGGGGTAAGAACGGTGGATCATCTCACCCAAATTTCAAATACAACTGGTGAGGTAGTTGGTAGTGCTTTTAATTGGGTTGTAGAGCATCCAGTTGAAACGATTGGACTTTCTATTGTAACAGTTGGGACGATTCTTGCTTTTTCTACTGGGGTTGGTGAGGCAGCAACTGCTGTAGCTGCATTATTTGTAGGAATTACTGCGTTATTTAATAACTAGTTATGGAGTGTTATATGAAAAGAGCTATAGAAATTATTAGAACATGGTCAGCTGATAAAATAGAATTAATTTTTCTTAAAATTATATTTAAATATTTGCTGTATTTTTTAGTGTTTTCAACAGTAATTGCTTATGTCTATATTTTTAACCATTCATCGACCACTTACACAAAGGTATTAACATTATTTCTTGTCCTTCTTATATTGTTTATTCTTCTATCTAAACTATTACTTGATAAGGTTTTAATTGATATTTTATCTCAAGATATCAATTTAGCAAAGTATCAGGATATAGTTGCTAGAGCTGATGCAAATTCTTTAAATAGAAATGTTCAGATTCTTCCCAAATATTTGGCAAATGCAAAAGTATCCTTTTATAGAGGACTATTCCAAGATAGTTTAGAATTGCTGAATAAAATAAAAAATAGTAATCTAAAAAAATCCCAAAATCTGTACTATGTTTTTAATATCAAGTATTATAGTATCCTAAACTTGGTTCATTTGAATGATTGTATGGAATTGCAAGAATTGATGGTAGAAATTGAAGGTCTAACAAGTAACTTTCAATCAAAAATTTTTAAATATCAGGAAGAAATTTTGAGTTTAAAGGCTATTGTTGATATCTATTGCAATAAAATATCAAACGACTACTTTGACATTACTGAGCCAGAAAGTAAGCTAGCTCGAATCATGTTTTCTTATTACGGCGCTCTCAATGCCCAGCTAAAAGGAGATGAGGCTCGTGCTCGTAGTTTGTTTGAAAGCATAGCACATGAAAACTCAGAGCTTTTCTATGTGCAGGAAGCGAAGAAATATTTAGAATCAGTGAAATGAGAGTAATATATGAGATTAGTAAAAAAAATAGTTGGTTCGGCGACAGAAAACACTCTTTTACAACTTGATAGGGTTATTCTAATTTGCTCAATTATTGGACTTGTTTTGGATGTGATGGCAGTATGCTTAGTATTTCAAAGCAATTTGGAAATATTGGGATTCATATTATTAGTTATTGTCTTTTTAGTTCTCGGCTTTGTATTTTATTTAAGATTTGTATCTAGAAAAGTTATTGATTTAGTGTTAAACGATTCTATTAATCTTAAGCTCTATGTAGACATGTTCAGAGTTCAATCAGAA
>NZ_VTQF01000038.1:0-503 GCF_008763935.1 Streptococcus mitis | reverse complement strand
GTAGTAGTAGATGACAAAGGTAACGCAACTGTTACAACACCGTCAGGTAAGACAGCGGTTATTCCAGCAGCTGATTTGACGAAGACAGCAGAAGCAGCGTCTAAACCAAATGCAGGCGACGATGTGATTACCCCAGCGTCTAAGACAGTAGTAGCCAATCCAGAAGCCCTTACTCCAGAAGAGAAGAAAGCTATTGAGGATAAGGTTAAAGCCGTTAACCCAGGTGCTACGGTAGTAGTAGATGACAAAGGTAACGCAACTGTTACAACACCGTCAGGTAAGACAGCGGTTATTCCAGCAGCTGATTTGACGAAGACAGCAGAAGCAGCGTCTAAACCAAATGCAGGCGACGATGTGATTACCCCAGCGTCTAAGACAGTAGTAGCCAATCCAGAAGCCCTTACTCCAGAAGAGAAGAAAGCTATTGAGGATAAGGTTAAAGCCGTTAACCCAGGAGCTACAGTAGTAGTAGATGACAAAGGTAACGCAACTGTTACAACACC
>NZ_VTQF01000037.1:0-527 GCF_008763935.1 Streptococcus mitis | reverse complement strand
GCAGAGAACTTGACACCAGATGAAGTTAGTAAGAGAGAGGGAATCAACGCCGAACAAATTGTTATCAAGATTACGGATCAAGGTTATGTGACCTCTCATGGAGATCATTATCATTACTATAATGGCAAGGTTCCTTATGACGCTATCATCAGTGAAGAACTGCTGATGAAAGATCCGAATTATCAGTTGAAGGATTCAGACATTGTCAATGAAATCAAGGGTGGCTATGTGATTAAAGTAGACGGGAAATACTATGTTTACCTTAAGGATGCGGCTCATGCGGACAATATTCGGACAAAAGAAGAGATTAAACGTCAGAAGCAGGAACACAGTAGTAATCACGGGGGTGGCTCTAACGATCAGGCAGTTGTTGCAGCCAGAGCCCAAGGACGCTATACAACGGATGATGGGTATATCTTTAATGCATCTGATATCATAGAAGACACGGGTGATGCCTATATCGTTCCTCATGGGAATCACTTCCACTATATTCCGAAGAGTGATTTGTCTGCCAGTGAATTAGCTGC